>NZ_JBFAIA010000026.1:0-62231 GCF_040654455.1 Nonomuraea sp. NPDC050691 | reverse complement strand
GTGGCGACGGCGCGCCGCAGGTGGCGCTCGGCGGCCTGGAGGTCGCCGAGCTCACGCGCGGCCAGCCCCATCGCCCTGAGCGCCACGACGGCCGCCTCGGCCACGCCCCTGGCTTCGGCGGCCGACAGGACGGCCTGAGCCGCGCGCATGGCCCGGGCCGGGTCGACGACCGAGCGCAGCACCGCCGCCTCGGCCGCCACCACCAGGCCATGCGCCACCGCCCCGCCGATCGGGGGCTCATGTGTCACGGCCGTATGCGCACCCACCTGGTCTGGACGGGTGGATGGCCGGGCCGGTGGCAGACCACGCTGAGCCAGCCCGGGGGCAGGCCCGTGGCCGCGAAGTGGCCGGTGCGGGCCAGGCGTCTGGTCAGTGTCAGATGAGGGGTGCGGACGTCGACATGGCTGCCCTCTCCGGGGTGCGGGACGATCTGCCCCGCCACGTCGATCAGCCCGTCACCCACGGTCACCTCCAGATCGAAGGTCAGCCCGGCCGCCACGAACCGGACCATCTTGCAGCCGTCCGCGCTTCGCACCTCGCGTGAGGCGGGGCACTCCGCCGGCACGGCGGTCACCGCTTGAGGGACCCGGAGCCCGTAGGCGTCGCGGGCGGCAGCGGAGACGTGTTCTGGGAGCGGGTCGTGCCCGGCGGCAAGACGGAGCGCCGCCAGGAAATACTCTTCGTTGATCATTGCACCGTCTCCTGTAGGTGGATCAGAGTGCGCAGTCTCTCCAGGCACCGCGATCTGGTTGGACCCACGCTGCCCACAGGCACGCCCAGTCGCCCCGCCACCTGCCGGTTGCCGCAGTCGGCGGCCACCAGCTGGAGCAGGGTGCGGCATGGTTCGTGCAGGCCAGAGACCGCCTTCCAGAGCCGGCGGCTGATGTCGGCCTCCAGGACGGCCGCCGCCGGATCAGGGTCGCCGGGCACGACCTCAGGCAAGGGGACGCCGGGGCGTTCCTTCCTGAGGATCAGCATCGCCTCGCGACGAGTGGTCGTCGCGAGCCATGCGCCTATGCCCGATGGGTCCCTGATGGTGTGCAGATGCTCCAACAGGCGCAGCCACGCTCCCTGCACTGCGTCCGCCGCATCTGCCTCGCTCAAGCCACAGGCGCGGGCGGTCGCCCACATCCTGGGTCCGTACCTGGACTCGAGCATGTCCCAGGCCCTCTGGTCGTCGTCGGCCGCTGCTTTGAGCAACTCACCTGAGTCATGTGGCTCGTGCACGCGGCCTCCTTCGCCCGTCCTACGAGGCTGCCTCCTCGTAACTGGCCGAGGACTGAGCGTAAACTCTACAGACTCGACGGGACGAGAGACCCCAGATCAGGGATTTGCCTGGTCGTCGCGGGATCCAGCACACGCTTGGCCGCCTCCTGCACCGGCCGGTCCCGGGCGGCGTCGGCGATGGCGCCCGCCACCAGGGCCGCGGCGAAGGAGGTCCCGCTCCACGCCGCGTACCCCGCGAACTCCCCGGTCTCCAGATAACTGCTGCTCAGCCACTCGCCCCGGGCGCACGCGTCGACCCAGGTGCCGTGGGCGGTGAACGGCGCGGGTCGCTGCTCGGCGGCGTCGACGGCGCCCACCGCGATCACCCCTTGCAGCGCCGCCGGCCAGAACGGCCGGTCGTCGGCCGTGTTGCCCGCGCAGGCCACCTTCACCGTGTCGGGCAGCCCTTTGAGCGCGTCGGCCAGCAGGGGCGGGGGACGGTCGTCGAAGGTGTAGCAGCCGAAGGAAAGGTTGATCACCTGGGGCGACCGGTCGCGCATCCGGTTCAGCGCCCGGATCACCGACGCCTCGTCGCCGAGGCCGTCGCCGTCGAGGACCCGCCGCACGCACAGGGACGCGCCGGGCGCGCGGCGCAGGATGAGCCCCGCCAGGAACGTGCCATGACCCGCCTGGGAGCCTTCGGCGGCGTCGCCGTCGTCGCGGCCGAGGTCGCCGTACCACTCGCTGGACTCCCACCACGGATGCTTGGCGACGCCCGTGTCGAGCAGTCCCACGAGCACGGACGAGCGGCCTCTGCCGGGCCGGTGCGGGGCCGGGCGCACCGGGAAGGGCCGGGACGCCGGGCCGCCGAAGAACAGCGGCTGGCCGGCGACCACGTGGTTGGGTGAGGCCCGGAAGCCGCGGTCCCGCAGATCCCGGGTGATCTCGCCCACGTCGACGCCGCGCGACAGATGGATCACGCAGACGCCGTCGCCCTCGGAGACCGCCTGGGTCCAGCGCGCCGCCGCGGACAGCGCGCTGCGATCCGTCAGCACCTGACCTGGGCGGATGAGCGCCTCGCCGACATATTCGATGTCCATGTGCCGGTACCTATCCCCGAGGTGGCCCTGTGTCACGTGCCACTGCCGCAACAACTTGGTATGGGCCCCCTCTGGTGCCGGATAGCGACCGACGGTAGTCTCTCCCTAGTCACTTGTGATCATCCCAGGACGAGGCCGTTGGGGAAGGCGCACCTCGTACCGAAACGGGAGGTCCGGTGTCTGCTCGTGGCGTGCTGTACGTCCACTCGGCTCAGCCCGCGCTGTGCCCTCATATCGAATGGGCGGTCGCGGGCGTCCTTGGCGTGCCCGTGGACCTGACGTGGACGCCGCAACCAGCCGCGCCCAACGTCGTGCGGGCGCAGGCGGAGTGGGAGGGCCGCCCCGGGATCGCGGCCGCCATCACCTCCTCGCTCATGGGCTGGCAGCGCATCAGGTTCGAGATCACCGAGGACGCCTCGCCGGGCGTCGACGGGTCCCGCCATGCCTACACGCCGACGCTCGGCGCCTTCAGCGCGGTGATCGGGGCGGCGGGCGACATCATGATCCCCGAGGACCGGTTGCGCACGGTGATGATGATGGCCGCCCAGGGACGCTGCGTGCTGGAGGACGAACTGGACAAGCTGCTCGGCAGGCCCTGGGACGAGGAGCTGGAGCCGTTCCGCTACGCGGGCGACGGCGCTCCGGTCCGCTGGCTGCACGCCGCCGTGTGACCGGGGATGTCCCCTGACCGGACGCCCGCCGACCAGAGGTAGGTCAACGCCGATGGGCCCCGCACCTCAGAGGAGGTGCGGGGCCCATCGGGTCAAGCCGGGTTACAGCGGGATGTTGCCGTGCGCGCCGCGGGCCGGGGTGGCCTGGGCGAGCACCTTGGCGATCGCGCCGCGCGTCTTCCCGGGCTCGACGACCTCGTCGATCACGCCCAGGTCCTGCGCGCGGGCCAGGCCGCCGGCCAGCTTCTCGTGCTCCTGGGCCAGGCGCTGCTCCAGCTCCGCCCGCTCCTCCTCGGGCGCCGCCGCCAGCTCGCGCCGCTTGAGGATGCGCACCGCGGCCACCGCGCCCATGACCGCGACCTCGGTCGTCGGCCAGGCGAACACCTTGGTGGCGCCGAGCGCGCGGGAGTTCATCGCGATGTACGCGCCGCCGTACGCCTTGCGGGTGACCAGCGTGACGCGCGGCACGGACGCCTCGGCGAAGGCGTGCAGCAGCTTGGCGCCGCGGCGCACCACGCCGTCGTGCTCCTGGCCGACGCCCGGCAGGTAGCCGGGGACGTCCACGAGGACGACCAGCGGCACCCCGAAGGCATCGCACATGCGTACGAAACGGGCGGCCTTCTCCGCGGAGGTGGCGTCGAGGCAGCCGCCGAGCCGCATCGGGTTGTTGGCGACCACGCCGACGGTACGGCCGCCGAGCCGGCCGAGGGTGGTGACGATGTTGGGCGCCCACTTGGGGTGCAGCTCCACGCCGGGCTCGTCGAGCAGGCCGTTGACCAGCGGCTTGACGTCATAGGCGCGGCGCGCCGACTCGGGCAGCAGGCTGGAGAAGTCGACCTCCTCCACGTCGGAGGTGCGCACCCGGCCCTGGTGGCCGAGCAGGACGGCCAGCTGGCGGGCCTTGAGCAGCGCGTCGGTCTCGGTCTTGGTGACGACGTGGACGACGCCGCTGCGCTTGCTGTGGGGCTCGGGGCCGCCCAGCGCCGCGCTGTCGACGTCCTCGCCGGTGACGCTGCGCACCACGTCGGGGCCGGTGACGAAGATCCGGCCGGAGTCGGCCAGGATGACCAGGTCGGTGAGCGCCGGGCCGTAGGCGGCGCCGCCGGCGGCGGGGCCGACGACCACGGAGATCTGCGGGACGACGCCGGACGCCTTGGTCATGGCGGCGAAGACCCGGCCGACGGCGTGCAGCGACTCGACGCCTTCGGCGAGTCGCGCACCGCCGGAGTGCCAGATCCCGATGACCGGCACCCGCTCTCGGACGGCCACGTCGTAGGCGTGCACGATGTGCTCGCAGCCCTCGCTGCCCATCGCGCCGCCCTGGAAGCGGGCGTCACTGCAGAAAGCGACGACGGGGACACCCTCGACGCGGCCCATGGCGGCGAGCACGCCGCTCTTGTCCTCAGGAGTGATCAGCCGCAGCGAGCCCTCGTCGAGCAGCGCGGCCAGGCGGACGGAGGGATCGCGGGGATCAGCAGGCTCCTGATCGGAGCCGCTGGTCACCTCCCTGTTGTCCAGCACGGTCATTCAGGCCCCTTTGAAGACGACGGCGGCGTTGTGCCCGCCGAAGCCGAACGAGTTGTTGACGGCGGCGATGTCGCCCGCCGGCAGCTCGCGGTTGGCGCCGTGGACGATCTCCACCTCGATCCCGTCGTCGAGGTCCGAGAGGTTGATGGTCGCGGGGACGATCCGCTCCTGCAGCGCCTTGATCGTGAACACCGACTCGATGCCGCCCGCGCCGCCCAGCAGGTGGCCGGTCATGGACTTGGTCGAGGTGACCAGCGGGTGGGTGCCGATGGCCTTGGCGACCGCCTGCACCTCGATGACGTCGCCCGCCGGGGTGGAGGTGGCGTGGG
The DNA here is from genome assembly GCF_040654455.1 of Nonomuraea sp. NPDC050691. NCBI lineage: Bacteria > Bacillati > Actinomycetota > Actinomycetes > Streptosporangiales > Streptosporangiaceae > Nonomuraea > Nonomuraea sp. NPDC050691. The sequence goes on along the minus strand of NZ_JBFAIA010000026.1, from coordinate 57,398 downwards.
CGTTGACGTGCTTGACGTCCAGGCCGGTGACGTCGGCGTCGTTGAGCGCCTGGGTCATCGCCATGATGACGCCCCGGCCCTCCGGCTCCGGCTGGGTGATGTGGTGGGAGTCGGCGGAGTAGCCGACGCCCGCGGCGTAGGCGTAGATCCGCGCGCCCCGCGCCCGGGCGTGCTCCTCGGACTCCAGCACGATGATGCCGGCGCCCTCGCCCAGCACGAATCCGTCACGCTCGCGGTCCCACGGCCGCGACGCGCCGGCCGGGTCGTCGTTGCGGGTGGACATGGCGCGCGCGGCGGCGAAGGCCGCGATGTTGAGGCCGTGGATCGCGGCCTCGGTGCCGCCGGCCACGACGACGTCGGCGCGGCCGGACCTGATCATGTCCATGGCGTAGCCGATGGCCTCGGCGCCGGAGGCGCAGGCGGACACGGTGGCGTGCACGCCTGCCTGGGCCCCGAGGTCGAGGCCGATCCACGCGGCCGGGCCGTTCGGCATGAGCATCGGCACGGTGAACGGCGAGAGCCGGTTCCAGCCGCGCTCCTTGTAGGTGTCGTAGGCCGACAGCGTGGTGTTGATGCCGCCGATGCCGCTGGACACCACGACGCCGAGCCGCTCACGCGCCACGTCGGGAGCGCCCGCGTCCTGCCACGCCTCGCGCGCCGCCACGAGGGCGAACTGCTCGCTGCGGTCGAGACGGCGGGCCTCGGGCCGGGGCAGCACCTCGGCCGGGTCGACCGCGGCCGTCCCCGCGAACTTCACGGGGACGGTGTCGACCCAGTCCTCGGTGAGGGACTTGACGCCCGACTGACCGGCGAGGAGCGCCGACCAGGTCGAGGCGACGTCTCCACCGACGGGCGTCGTCGCGCCGAGCCCGGTGACGACGACTCGTACCCGGTTCGCACTCACGTTTCGCGCTCCTTGTCGATCAGTTGGGTGAGAGTGATGCGATCGGCGGCCCGGAGGCCGCGACGATCGTCAGTTCTGGATGAAGTTCAGGACGTCCTTGACCGTCTTCAGGTTCTTGAGCTGGTCGTCGGGAATCTCGACGCCGAACTCGTCCTGGGCGGCCACGGCGATCTCGACCATGGACAGGGAGTCGATGTCGAGGTCGTCCACGAAGCTCTTCTCGGGAGTCACCTCGGAGGCCGGGATGCCGGTGATCTCGTTGATGATCTTGCCGAGGCCCTCGAGGATCTCCTGCTCGGTGGCAGCCATGTCGTCGTTCTCCTTCTGGTTCTATCTGGATCTGTACGGCTCACGCCGTACAAGCTGTGACCGGTACGGCGGGAGCCGTACCGGATCCTACGGAACCTCGATCACTTGGCCCGCATAGGTGAGCCCGGCGCCGAAGCCCAGGACGAGCGCGAGGTCGCCGGAGCGGACCTCGCCGCGCTCGATCATGCGCGAGAGCGCCAGCGGGATGGAGGCCGCCGACGTGTTGCCCGCGGTGACGATGTCACGCGCGACCACCGCCTTGTCGGCGCCGATCTTGCGCGCGATCGCCTCGATGATGCGCAGGTTGGCCTGGTGCGGGACGAACGCGGCGAGCTCCGAGGGGTCGACCCCGGCGCGCTCGCACGCCTCCCTGGCCACCGGGTGCAGCGCGGTGGTGGCCCAGCGGAACACCGCCTGGCCCTCCTGGTGGAGGCTGTCGTTGCGGTCGTTGACGATGATCGCGTCGGACTTGTCGCCGGCGCTGCCCCACACGACCGGTCCGATTCCGGGCGTGTCGGACGGGGCCACCACCGCGGCCCCCGCGCCGTCGGCGAAGATCACGGCAGTGGACCGGTCGGTCGGGTCGACCCACTGAGACAGCTTCTCGGAGCCGATGACCAGCACGTTGCGCGCCGAGCCGCCGCGGACGGCGGCGCTGGCGGTGGCCAGCGCGTAGCAGAAGCCGGCGCAGGCGGCGTTGACGTCGAAGGCGCCGGGCGACTCGATGCCGAGCCGGTGCGCGACGACGGCGGCGGCGTTGGGGATCTGCGTCTCCAGCGTGCACGTGGCGACGATCACCAGGTCGACGTCGGCCGCCGACAGGCCGCTGGCGGCCAGCGCCTTGCCGCCGGCCTGCACGGCCATGTCCTCGACCGACTCGCCCTCGGAGGCGATGCGGCGCTCGCGGATGCCGACCCGCGACTGGATCCACTCGTCGTTGGTGTCCATGACCTTGGCCAGGTCGTCGTTGGTGACGACCGTGGCCGGCTGGTAGTGGCCGAAGGCCAGGACCTTCGCGCCGGGCGCGACGTCGGGGATCCTCACTTGGTCAGCTCCTTGGCCGCGTCGAGGTCGTCGGGGGTCTTCAGCGCGACGGTCTTCACGCCCCGCAGCGCGCGCTTGGCCAGGCCGGTCAGGGTGCCGCCGGGCAGCAGCTCGATCATCGCGGTGACGCCCTGCCCGGCCATCGTGGCCATGCAGGAGTCCCACCGGACGGGGCTGCTGACCTGCTTGACCAGCCGGTCGAGGAAGTCGGCGCCGCTCGTGACGACCTGGCCGTCGGCGTTGGACAGCAGCCGGACCGACGGGTCGGCGGGCGTCACGCCGAGCGCGGCGTCACGCAGGGTGGCGACGGCCGGCGCCATGTGGACGGTGTGGAAGGCGCCCGCGACGGCGAGCGGGCGCAGCCGGGCGCGCTCGGGCGCGTCGTCCTGGAAGGCGGCGAGCTGCTCCAGCGTGCCGCCGGCGACGATCTGGCCGGCGCCGTTGATGTTGGCGGGGGTCAGGCCGTGCCGCTCGATGGCGGCGAGGACCTCGGCCTCGTCGCCGCCGAGCACGGCGGTCATGCCGGTCTCGGTGACGGCCGCGGCCTTGGCCATGGCCTGGGCGCGCTCGCGGACCAGCGCGAGGGCCTGCTCGGCGGTGAGCGCCCCGGCCAGCGCGGCGGCGGCGAACTCGCCCACGCTGTGCCCGGCCACCAGGTCGGGCTTGACGCCGAGCGCCTCGGCGGAGGCCAGCGCGGCGGCCACGAGCAGGGGCTGGGCGACCGCGGTGTCGCGGATCTCGTCGGCGCCGGCGGTGGTGCCGTAGGTGATCAGGTCCAGGCCCACCACCTCGGACCACCCGGCGAGCCGGTCGGCCAGACCCGGCAGCTCAAGCCACGGTGTCAGGAAACCTGGGGTCTGGGCGCCCTGGCCCGGAGCGACGATTGCAAGCACAAAAACCACCATGCCCTGTAGAGGTTCGACACGCGGCTAAGGATCCGTACGAACTTTGTCCAACACCTTTTGTAGGGTTCCTACAGTGGGGGTTTCCGGACAATTACGTTAGGGCCCGCCACATCGCGGCGCTCTCCGAGAGCCGCCCCAGAATGAGACCCACCTGGAGGGTGAACGCGGAGCGACCCTCGGTCGGCTGGTAGCCGGTCAGCTCCGTGATCTTACGCAGGCGGTAGCGGACCGTGTTGGGGTGGACGAACAGCAGCCGCGCCGTCGCCTCCAGCGACGTGCCCTGCTCCAGGTACGTGGCCAGCGTGTCGAGCAGCGGCGTGCCCGCCAGCGGCAGGTACACGTTCTCCACGAGCTGCTCGCGCGCGTCCTCGTCGCCGTCCAGCGCCCGCTCGGCGAGCAGGTCGTCGGCGTGCACGGGCCGGGGCGCGTCGGGCCAGCCGGACGACGCCTTCAGCCCGGCCAGGGCGGCCCGCGCGGAGCGCGCGGCGGCGTGCAGGTCGGCCACCTCCGGCCCGATGACGATCGGCCCCTGCCCGAAGCGGGCCACCACCTGCCGGGCCGCGTCGTTGGGGCCGCCCGCGCCGCCCACGATGACGATCAGCCGGTCGGCCTGCACCCCGGCCAGCAGGTCCATGCCGATGCGGCGGCCCTTCTCACGCAGCCCGTCGATCACCGCGCGCGGGTCGTCGTCGGGGGCGTGCCCGGCGATCACGACCACGGGGGAGGAGGTCCAGCCGAGCGCGGCGGCCCACGAGTGGAGCCCGTCGTCGACCTCGCCCCGGACCAGCGCGTCGACGATCAGCGCCTCCAGCCGGGCGTCCCAGGAGCCGCGCGCCTCGGCCTCGCGGGCGTAGACCTGGGCGGCGGCGAAGGCCACGTCGCGGGTGTAGCGCAGCATGGCCTGCTGGAGCTGGTCCTCGCCGCCGGGCGCGGCCAGCTCGTCGCTCTGCGCCTCGACGACCTCCACGACGATCCGCACGATGTCGACCGTCTGCTGGAGCGAGATCGACCGCTTCAGCTCGCGCGGCGCCGTGCCGAAGAACTCGATGCTGGGCGTCGGCCGGTCCTCGCCGGCGTGCTGGAACCACTCCACGAACGCGGCGATCCCGGCCTGCGCCACCAGGCCCACCCAGGAGCGGTCCTCGGCGCTGAGCGCGCGGAACCACGGCAACTGCTCGTCCATCCGCGCCATGGCCGCCGTGCCGAGCGCGCCCATGGCGCGCTCCAGCCTGCGGGTGGTGTCCTCCCGGGTCCGGTCCGTCACGCCTCTAGAGTGCCAGGTCCGGCGAGATGACCGCGACGAGCACCCCCGCGGCTCGTGGACGGCGAGGTGAGCGCCCCGCCGGACGCCCGGCCCCGCCGGACGTCCGGCCGCGGGCGGCCGTCAGATGACGGCGACGGCGGTGATGAGGCCGATGGCCACGTGGGTGGCGGCGAGCAGCCGCGTCCCCGGCTGGACCTCCGACTCCTTGACCAGCTCGCGGACCGAGATGCCGACCACCTTGTCGAAGACCATCATCGCCACGGTCTGCACCACGATGCCGACCAGGCCGAACACCGCCGTGCCGGCCAGACCCTCGAGCAGGCGCCCGCCGGAGGACCAGATCGAGGCGGCCACGATGAGGCCCACGGCGACCATGGCCGAGGTGGCGAGCAGGGTGGCGTTGGGGTTGCGCTCGGTGCGGATGATCGAGCTGAGCTTGCCGGGGGTGGCCAGGTCGATCACGTAGAAGCCGACGATCAGCAGCACCACGCCGACGGCGGCGTAGGCGGCGATGGCGCCCGAGCCGCGGGCGAGGGTTTCCAACAGGGTCATGGTCGCTCGATTCGGTGGGGGACGAAGGAGGAGGTGTCATCGGTGATGAGCCCCGTGGTCTCACGGATGCCCAGGCCGGCCGCCTCGTCGGCGACCACCCAGGCGCCGAGCACCGGCCGCTGGCCGTCGAACTCGGGCAGGGCGTCGAACGCCTGATGGACGAAGCCCTCGCGCCCGTACTCGCCCGGCGTCTCGTGGGCGCCGCCCGGGGTGACGACGCGCATCGACGCCCCCTCCCTGCCGAGCAGCGGCTTGACGATGTACGAGGTCAGGTCGCGGGGCCCGTCGAGGTAGGCGGGCAGCAGGTTGGGGTGCCCCGGGTACAGCTCCCACAGCACGGCGAGCAGTGCCTTGTTCGACAGCAGGACCTTCCACAGGGGCTCGATCCAGGTGCCGTGCCGGACGGCGTGGCGCCCGAACGGGTCGGCCAGCATCCACTCCCACGGGTACAGCTTGAAGATCGAGCGGATCCATCGCTCCTCGACGTCGGTGAAGCGCCGGTTCAGCTCGTCCCAGCCGACGTCCTCCATGGCCACCGCCACCGTGGGACGGCCGGCCTGCTCGGCCGTCTCCTGCAGGTAGGCGAGGGTCATCGCCTCCTCGCCGGTCTCGTCCATGGAGGTCCAGGCGAAGTGGGTGGGGCCGGGCGGCAGCGTCATGGCCGACCAGCGGTCGACGAGCCGCTCGTGGACGGAGTTCCACTGGTCGTCGTCCGGGTGCGTGTCCTTCAGCCAGAACCACTGCACCACCGCCGACTCCACGAGCGAGGTGGGCGTGTCGCCGTTGTACTCCAGCAGCTTGGCCGGGCCCGTGCCGTCGTAGCGCAGGTCGAAGCGGCCGTACAGGTGGGGGTCGCGCCGCTCCCACGAGCGCCGCACGTCCTCGACGGCCCACTCGGGGATGGCGAAGTCCGCGAAGCGGCCGGTCTCCACGACGTGGCCCGCGGCGCGCAGGCACATCTCGTGCAGCTCCTCGACCTGCGCCTCCAGCTCCTCGACCTCGTCCATGGAGAAGACGTAGTGGACGGACTCGTCCCAGTACGGCCGGCTGAGCCCCTCGGGGTGGGCCGCGCGGTGGTAGGCCAGCCCCTGGCCCTCTATGATCTTGTCCCAGCCGTCCCGAGGTGTCCCGTGTTCGCGCCGCACCTGTCAGCTCCCGCTGCTGGAGCGGCCGCCGAAGCCGCCCCGCTGGATCGACTTGCCGCTGCGGGAGGAGATCGTCACGTCGGAGGGGCGGTAGGTCGTGCCGCCGCGCACGCGGGTGCCGACCCGGTTGCCGCCGTAGTACCAGTGGTAGGCCGAGCGCGAGCCGCTGCTGTAGTAGTGGACGGTGCCGTCGTCATCGTCGTCGCAGTAGTCGTCGTCGACGACCTCGTACGTGCCGTCGGGCAGTTGCTGGCTCATGTCGACGCAGTCGGCGGTGACGTCGTCGTCGCCCTGGGCGGCGCAGTAGCCGACGATCATGACCGAGACGACGCCGATGACGGACAACGTGACCACTTTGGAGGCTTTGGACCGCCGGGGCGGTTGCTGCTGATGTGGTCGTGGTTGTCCCATGAGCTCCTGCTTTCGTTGGCCGATCAGCCTATCGGGGGCCACCCGCGGCATCAATGTCGCTTAGGTGACGAACCGCGCGAGGGTAGGAGTTCCCCATGACACCGGTCGAAGCCCTGCGCGAGATCGCCTTCCTCCTGGAGCGGGCCGGCGAGCCCACCTACCGCGTGCGCGCCTTCCGCCGCGCCGCCGCCGTCGCCGAGTCGACGCCCCACGACGAGCTCGTACGGCTCGCCGGAGCGGGCGGCCTCGCGGACCTGCCCGGCATCGGCAAGGTCACCGCCCTGGCCATCACCGAGGCGCTGGGCGGCGAGGTCCCCGCGTACCTGCGCAGGCTGCGCGCCACCGAGGGCACGGACCTGGACGAGCAGACCGCGGCGCTGCGCGCGGCGCTCAAGGGCGACCTGCACAGCCACTCCGACTGGTCGGACGGCGGGTCGCCGATCGAGGAGATGGCCGAGACCGCCCGCGCGCTCGGCCACGAGTACTGGGCGCTGACCGACCACTCGCCCCGCCTGACGATCGCCAACGGCCTGTCGCCCGCCCGGCTGCGCCGCCAGCTCGACCAGGTCGAACGGCTCAACGAGCGGCTGGCGCCGTTCCGGATCCTCACCGGCATCGAGGTGGACGTCAATCTCGACGGCACCCTCGACCAGGAGCCCGAGCTGCTGGAACGCCTCGACGTGGTCGTCGCCAGCGTCCACTCCAAGCTGCGCATGAACCGCCACGAGATGACCCGCCGGATGGTCACCGCCGTCGCGAACCCGCACGTGGACGTGCTCGGCCACTGCACGGGACGCATCGTGCGGGGCGGCGGCCGGCGGGGCGGGACCCGGCCGGAGTCGGAGTTCGACGCCGAGGTCGTCTTCGAGGCGTGCCGCCGGTTCGGGGTGGCCGTGGAGATCAACTCGCGGCCGGACCGGCTCGACCCGCCCAAGCGGCTGATGCTGCTCGCGTACGAGACGGGCTGCGACTTCGCGATCGACTCCGACGCGCACGCGCCGGGGCAGCTCGACTGGCAGCGGTTCGGGTGCGAGCGGGCGGCCCGGTGCGGCATCGAGGCCGGGAGGATCGTGAACACGTGGCCGGCGGAGGAGCTGCTGGCCTGGACGCGCCGCGGGGCGTAGCCGTCGCCGGCTCCTCGCCCGCGTTCCGGAAGGTGACGCCGAGGCGTGAGACCCTGCTGGCGCGGGGGTGAGGGGGATGTGGCCGGTCCGCCGCGGGACGCGAGATTGTCGGTGGCGGCGCGTAACGTCCCGGTTGTGAACCGTACCGATCGGCTGTACGCGCTCGTCGAGGACCTGCGCGCGATCTCCCCGCGCTGCCGCTCGGCGCGCGAGCTCGCCCGCAGGTTCGAGGTGAGCGTCCGCACGATCGAGCGTGACATCACCGCGCTCCAGCAGTCCGGGGTGCCGATCCACGCCGAGCCCGGGCGCACGGGCGGCTACGCGCTCGACAAGACGATGTCGCTGCCCCCGCTCAACTTCACCCCGGCCGAGGCGGTGGCCATCGCCCTGGCCCTCAGCAGGTCGGGCGACCAGCCGTTCGGCCGGCAGGCGCGCAGCGCGCTGCGCAAGGTGGTGGCCGCGATGCCCGGCCGCGAGGGTGAGCTGGCGCGCGAGCTGGCCCGCCGGGTGCGGGTCGTGGCCGAGCCCGAGGACGAGGGCAAGGGCGGCCGGCCGCTCGGCGCCGAGGGCGTCTCCCGGGCGATCGAGGAGGCGCTGCTGCGCCGCCGCGTGCTGCGGCTGCAGTACGCCGACGCCAAGGGCGCGCTGACCTCGCGCGACGTCGAGCCCGGCGTGTTCCTGGGCGGGCGCGGCGGCTACTGGTACCTCGTCGCGTGGTGCCGGTTACGCGACGACGTGCGGGTCTTCCGGCTCGACCGCATCGCCTCGGCCGGCGTCACCGGCGAGCGCTGCCCCGACCGGCCGCTGGAGGGCTTCACGCCCGACCTGCCCGAGATGGCGCTGCACGGCACTGTTCTCGATCAGTAGCTCGAAAACTCGTACGGAAACACCGACATAGGGCTGTCGCTCACCCATGCGATCGTTGTCATGTTCGAAATAGAGAGGACGGCGATGGGCAACACGGTGACCTGGTTCGAGGTGGCCACGGCCGACCCCGAGGGCGCCGGGCGCTTCTACGGTGGGCTGTCCGGCTGGACCTTCGCCCGAGGCGACGGCTCCCTGGACCACCGGATGACCGGCTGTCCGGGCGGTGACCGGCCCGCGGGCGGGCTGCTCGACACCAAGGGCGACTTCCCCGCTCACGCGGTCTTCCAGGTGCGGGTCGCCGACGTCGAGGAGACGTGCCGGCAGAGCGAGGCACTCCGGGGCGAGGTCGTCACCAGGGTCCCCGGCGAGCTCGACGGCACCGACTTCGCCTACCTGCGCGACCCGTCGGGCAACCTCTTCGGGATCTTCCACCTGGGGTCATGAACCGCGGCGAGCCGCCGCCGGCGCCTTCCCCGCCGGCGCCCTCGCTCGCCCGGGCTCGTGACGGGCCGCCTCGGCTTCACGCCGCGCGCCCCCGTCCCTGGACTCGCCGCCGACCGCCGAGCGGCGGCGCGTCCAGGGGCTTCTCGTCCGCCGGCCCCGGTGGTCCCGCTCGCGGGGCCGCCCCGGGGGCCCGCTCGTGCACGGGCCACCTGGTCCCGTCGGCTCCGCTTGCCTGCGTGTCGCGAGCCCGTCAGGGGCGGAACCGGTGTCGGGGCATCCGGGGGGTGTCAGAAGGCGGCCTTGGCGAGCCAGCGGTCCAGGAAGGGGCGGTCGCCGAAGACGGTCAACGTGGGGGCGAAGCGCCTGCCGTACAGCATGAGCAGCAGGTCGCGTGCCGGGCCGCGGACGGCCGCGTCGGCCTTGGCGTGGCCGCGCGTCCAGGTGATCACACCCTCGGGGCCCTGGGTGACGGTCCATTCGCCCGTGCCCTCCGGGGAGTCCGGCGGCGGGTCGGTGGCGTGGAGGTGGATCGTGGCGCCCTCCGCGTCCAGCTCGGCCAGGCGGCGGGCGACCCAGACGGCGTGCGGCAGGTTGCCGAGGAACTCCTCGACGCCGTCCAGCGCCGTCGCCACGGGCACCGACGGCTCGGCGCCCAGCGCGAGCTCGGCGTCGATCCGGTGGATCAGCAGCTCGAACGCCATCCGCCGCGCCCAGTACGCCGCCGACTGGTCGCCGCCCCACGACCACACCCGCGTGGCCGGGTCGGTGGCCCGCAGCGTGTCGAGCAGCTCGGCCGCTCCCCGCGCCAGCCAGGCCGGGTCGCCGCTCGTCCCCTCGGGCAGGCCGTTGGGCACCTGGCGCGACCAGATCCGCTCCTGGACCCGGTCGCGCAGGATGTGGATCACCCACCGGTGCGTGGTGCCGACGTGCGTGATCAGGTCGGCAAGGGTCCAGCCGGGGCAGGTGGGCACCGGCGTGCCGGGATCGGCGCCGGTCACCAGCTCGACGAGCCGGGCCGCCTCAGCCTCGACCCGCGCGGGATAGTCGCTCACGCCCCCGAGCCTAGACGGGCCCGAGCCGCCCGGACCAGAACCTGCCGGCCGAGGCGCGGCCGGCCTGGAGCCGGCCTGCCCACGGGCGATCGGGCAGAGCCGATCGGCCGTGGCCGGCGGCGCCGGGACCGGTCAGGTGGCCTCGCAGACGGCGCCCCGGGCCGGGAGCTTGCCGTTGAGGAGGTAGGCGTCGATCCGGCGCTGGATGCAGCGGTTGCCCGACGTGTACGCGCCGTGCCCCTCGCCCTCGTACGTCAGCAGCCGCGCCGTACCGAGCTCCTCGGTCAGGCGTGGCGCCCACTGGTACGGCGTGGCCGGGTCGCCCTTGCCGCCCACCACGACGATCGGCCCCGACCCCGCCGCGTTCACGTGCCGGGCCTGGTCGCCGCCCGGGACCGGCCAGAACCGGCACAGCCCGCCCGAGCCCTCACCGCCGAACAGCGGTGAGATCCTCGTCGAGCGCTCCCACGTGCGGCGCAGCTGGTTCTCGTCGGGCCGCTCGGCCGAGTCCACGCAGGTGATGGCCGGGAAGCTGGACATCTGGGTGCTGTAGTGACCGCGCTGGTCCCGCCCGGTGTAGGAGTCGGCCAGGAACATCAGTGCCTCGCCCCGCCCCTTGATCGCCGCGGCGATCGCCTGCTCCAGGAACGGCCATGACAGCTCCGAGTACAGGGCTGCGGCGACGCCCGTGGCGGCCAGGCCCTGGGTGAGCTTGCGTCCGTCCACGGTGAGCGGCCGGGTCACGAGGCGGTTCATGAGCCGGTCGACGTTGGCGTTGGCGGCCTTGACGGTCTTGCCGAAGTCGCAGCCCTCCTTGACGCAGCTCTTCAGGAAGGTCTCGTACTCCCGCTGGAAGCCGCGCGTCTGCGCGATCGTGCGCTCCGAGAACGTGATCGACGGGTCGAGCGGGGCGTCGAGCACCGTCCGGCCGACGTTCTTCGGGAACAGGGTGGCGTACACGGCGCCGAGCTGCGTGCCGTACGACATGCCGAAGTAGTTGAGCTTGGGCTCCTTGAGCGCGACGCGCAGCCGGTCCATGTCGCGGGCGGCGTTCACGGTGCCCACGTACGGCAGGACCCGGCCCGCGTCGCGCTGGCAGAGCCGGGCGAACTCCTTGTTGGCGGCCTGCCCGGCGGCGCGGGTCTGCTCGTTGAGCGGCAGCGTGTTGAGCGACACCCAGCGGTCCATGTCGGCGTCGGAGCCGCAGCGCACGCCCGCGCTGCGCTCGACGCCGCGAGGGTCGAAGCTGACGAGGTCGTAGCGGGTGCGCAGGGACTCGAACTGCTTGGCGGCCTGGTCGAGGGTGTCCACACCGGAGCCGCCGGGGCCGCCGAAGTTGAACACGAGCGAGCCGAGGCGGCGCTTCTGACCCGTGGCCGCGATCTTGATGAGGGCGAGCTGGATCGTGTCGCCGCCGGGGTTGTTGTAGTCGAGCGGCACGGCGAGCTTGGCGCACCTGACGGAGGGGTCCTGCTGCGCCGGGGTCTGACCGCCGGGGCGTTTGATGTCCGTGCACGGTCCCCACGCGATCGGGGCGACGGCACCCTTGGGGTCGGTGTCGGGTTTCGCCGTGCCCGCGCAGGCGGTGGCGGACACGGCCAGCGCGGTGGCGACGGCCAGGACATGACGCATGAAAGCTCCCCCTCGACTCTCCGGGGGAAGTAGTGCCCACAATACGTGAGACTCCACCAGGAACGGTGTGAGGCGACGCGCCCGTCGGGAACGCGTCGCCTCACACCGTCTGCCGTGGTCGTGCGCGCCGGGTCAGACGCCCATCGACTGCGTGTCGTTGCTCTCGGCGCCACCGGCCTCGGTCACGCCGTTCTTGAGGTGGTAGCGGGCGATCGCCTCGCTCAGCACCTCGCCGTCGAGCTCGCCGCGCTTGACCAGGCTCGTGAGCACGGCCAGCGTGATCGACGCCGCGTCGACGTGGAAGTGGCGGCGCAGCGCCGAGCGGGTGTCGGACAGGCCGAACCCGTCGGTGCCGAGCGACGACCAGTCACCCGGCACCCACTGGGCGATCTGGTCCTGGACGGCCTTCATGTAGTCGCTGACGCCCACGAACGGGCCCTGCGCCTGCGACAGCGCCTGGGTCACGTACGGCACGCGCGGCTCGGCCTCCGGGTTGAGCAGGTTGTGCTCCTCGCAGGCGAGCGCGTCGCGGCGCAGCTCGGTCCACGACGTGGCCGACCAGACGTCGGCCGACACGCCCCAGTCCTCGGCCAGCAGCCGCTGCGCCTCCACGGCCCACGGGCCCGCCACGCCGGAGACGAGGATGTTGGCCTTCGGGCCCTGCGTCTGCGGGCCGGCGGCGAACCTGTACAGGCCCTTGAGCAGGCCGTCCACGTCGAGCCCGGCCGGCTCGGCCGGCTGGAGGTAGGGCTCGTTGTAGACGGTCAGGTAGTAGAAGACGTCCTCGGGCTGCTCGCCGTACATGCGGCGCAGGCCGTCCTTGACGATGTACGCCACCTCGAACGCCCACGACGGGTCGTAGGAGATCGCGGCCGGGTTGGTCGAGGCGATGAGCGGCGTGTGGCCGTCCTCGTGCTGGAGGCCCTCGCCGTTCAGCGTCGTGCGGCCGGCCGTGGCGCCGAGCAGGAAGCCGCGGCCCATCTGGTCGCCGAGCTGCCACATCTGGTCGCCGGTGCGCTGCCAGCCGAACATCGAGTAGAAGATGTAGATCGGGATCATGTGCTCGCCGTGCGTGGCGTACGCGGTGCCGGCGGCGATCGCCGAGGCCATCGAGCCCGACTCGCTGATGCCCTCGTGCAGGATCTGGCCCTGCACGGACTCCTTGTACGACAGCAGCAGCTCCCGGTCGACGGCCTCGTACGTCTGGCCGTGCGGCGAGTAGATCTTCGCCGTGGGGAACATCGCGTCGAGGCCGAACGTGCGCGCCTCGTCGGGGATGATCGGCACGAACCGGTGGCCGATCTCCTTGTCGCGCATGAGGTCCTTCAGCAGGCGCACGAACGCCATGGTGGTGGCCACCTGCTGCTTGCCGGAGCCCTTGCCGAACGTCTTGTAGACGTCGTCGCCCGGCAGCTTGACGGGCTTGGCCCGCACCACGCGCTTGGGCAGCACGCCGCCCAGCGCCGCGCGGCGCTCCTTCATGTACTCGATCTCGGGGTCGTTGTCGCCCGGGTGGAAGTACGGGGGCAGGTCGCCCTCCAGGGCGGAGTCCGGGATCGGCAGGTAGAGCCGGTCGCGGAACTCCTTCAGCTCGGCCTTGGTGAGCTTCTTCATCTGGTGGGTGGCGTTGCGCGCCTCGAAGTCCTTGCCCAGGGTCCAGCCCTTGATGGTCTGGGCGAGGATGACGGTCGGCTGGCCGACGTGCTCGCGGGCCGCCTTGAACGCGGCGTAGACCTTGCGGTAGTCGTGGCCGCCACGCGACAGCTTGCGGATGTCGTCGTCGGTCAGGTGCTCGACCATCTTGCGCAGGCGCGGGTCGCCGCTGAAGAAGTTCTCGCGGATGTAGGCGCCCGACTCGACCGAGTAGGTCTGGAACTGGCCGTCGGGGGTGGTGTTCATCTGGTTGACCAGCACGCCGTCGACGTCGGCGGCCAGCAGCGGGTCCCAGTCGCGGCCCCAGACGACCTTGATGACGTTCCAGCCGGCGCCGCGGAAGTAGGACTCCAGCTCCTGGATGATCTTACCGTTGCCGCGTACCGGGCCGTCGAGGCGCTGCAGGTTGCAGTTGATGACGAAGGTGAGGTTGTCCAGCTCCTCACGGGCCGCCACGCCGATGGCGCCGAGCGACTCGGGCTCGTCCATCTCGCCGTCGCCGAGGAACGCCCAGACGTGGCTGCGGCTGGTGTCCTTGATCTGGCGGTTGAGCAGGTAGCGGTTGAACCGCGCCTGGTAGATGGCGCCGATCGGCCCCAGACCCATCGACACCGTGGGGAACTCCCAGAAGTCCGGCATCAGACGCGGGTGCGGGTAGGAGGGCAGGCCGTGGAAGCCGTGCGAGAGCTCCTGCCGGAACGCGTCGAGCTGCGCCTCGTTGAGGCGGCCCTCCAGGAAGGCGCGGGCGTAGATGCCCGGGGCGGCGTGGCCCTGGAAGAAGACCTGGTCGCCGGACTCGCCGTGGTCCTTCCCGCGGAAGAAGTGGTTGAAGCCCACCTCGTAGAGGGACGCGGCGGAGGCGTAGGTGGCGATGTGGCCGCCGACGTTGGTCCGCGCGTTGGCGCGGGTCACCATGATCGCGGCGTTCCAGCGGATGTAGGCACGGATGCGACGCTCGACGTGCTCGTCACCCGGGAACCACGGCTCGCGCTCCGGCGGAATCGTGTTGATGTAGTCGGTGCTGCGCAGGCCCGGCACGCCGACCTGGTGCTCGCGGGCGCGCTCCAGCATGCGGAGCATGAGATAACGGGCCCTCGTGCGGCCCTCGGTCTTGACGACGTTGTCGAGGGACTCGAGCCACTCGTTGGTCTCGCTGGGGTCGACATCAGGCAACTGGCTGGGTAGGCCGTCGCTGATGATCGAGAAACGCTGGCGTCCGGAAGCCACTGGGTCTCGCCTTCCGAGGATGACGGATGTCTGGTCTGGGTCGCCTTCCATCCTGGTCGCTCGCCGTAGAAAGTGCATCTCTACTGGCCGGTAACCAGGACGTCCCTGCTGGCAGGGCGGCTAGTGGTGGCCTAGACCACCGATGGTAGGACGAATCAAGGGCCAAGGTTACATTGGGCGGCCAATTTAACAAGTCGGGAAAACCTGGGAAATTTCGCCCTCATGTGTGGAGTATCCCCCGAAGGGCGGACACCGTCACCCGCGGGGGCCGGGCGGGCGCGCACGCCGCGCGAGTCTAGCTGGCGGGGGCGGGGTGATGGCCGCGGAGGGGGCGCGGCCATGTGGGAGGTTCGGCGGTCCCGGGGATTCGCGGCGGGATTCCGGGCGGGATCGGGATCCACGTGGGATGGCTGAGGCGTGGCGCGCGATCGCGGGCGGCCGGCGCGGCTGCTGGGGGACGCCGGGCGTGTCGTCCGGCGGGCGGCGCCCGGGGCGTCCGAGCAGCGTAACGGTTCGGTCATGATTTTTCCTGACCTCATGGTGGGAGACGGACATCCCTCTTTCCGTTTGGCCGCCGTCGTACGAATGTGGAGATATGAACGCGACGGTAGGCGACCGCCTCCTTGTGCACGGGAACGTCGTCGGAGAAATGGATCACGGGGGAGTCATCATCGAGGTCCACGGGGCGAACGGCGGCCCCCCGTACATCGTGCGGTTCGACGACGGGCACACCGGGCTGGTCTTTCCCGGCCCGGATGCGGTCATCGTGCCTCAGTAGAATTCACGTGTGAGATCCCAGATCATCTCCGTGGCCACGGGCTCGCGAGAGACGGTGCACGACATCACCTCGGTGTGCGCGGACTTCGTACGTGAACAGGGCGAGGACGGCCTGTTGCACGTCTTCGTCCCGCACGCGACCGCGGGCGTGGTCCTGATGGAGCTGGGTTCGGGCAGCGACGACGACCTGCTCGCGGCGCTGCGCGACCTGCTTCCGGCCGACGACCGGTGGCGTCACGCCCACGGTTCGCGCGGGCACGGCAGGTCTCATGTGATGCCGGCGCTCATCCCGCCGTACGCCACCGTCCCGGTGGTCGGCGGGCGGCTGGCGCTGGGCACCTGGCAGTCGATCGCGCTCGTCGACCTCAATGTCGACAACCCGCAACGCCAGGTTCGACTGTCATTTCTGTCCGATTAATTATGGCCGCCTACGGCCGTACCCGTGGCGACCGTTGACGACTGAGGGTCACAGCGTGTGGACTGTCCCGAAGCGATAACCGCACAAGCGGGGCCACTCAAGCAGGAGGGATAAACGTGAGCGCGACCGCGGGTCAGGCGCAGGGCGAGCGCGGCCTGGCCGAACGACTCGGCCTCAAGCCGGGTCAGGTGGTGCAGGAGATCGGTTGGGACGAGGACGTCGACGAGAAGCTTCGCGAGTCCATCGAGAGCCTGACCGGCAACGAGCTGTTGGACGAGGACACCGACGACGTCGTCGACGTGGTGCTGATGTGGTGGCGCGACGGCGACGGGGACCTGTTCGACGTCCTGAGCGACGCCATGCGAGCACTCGCCGAAGGCGGCCAGATCTGGCTGCTGACTCCCAAGGCCGGACGCGACGGCCACGTGGAGCCGAGCGACATCGGGGAGGACGCCACGACTGCGGGTCTCTCGCAGACCAGCAGCATCTCCGCCGCCCCCGACTGGTCGGGGACCAGGCTCGTTTCGCCCAAGGGGCGACGCTAGGGAGTTCCAGCGCCGGCCGGATACGGCAGGATGAGTCCCGTGACGCTACATCCTGCCGCGGTGGGCGCCGTGGCTCCGGACTTCGAGCTTCAGGACCAGCACGGCACGCCCGTGAGGCTGTCCGGCTTCCGAGGCGGGAAGGTCGTGCTGGTCTTCTACCCGCTTGCCTTCAGCGGGGTCTGCCAGAGCGAGCTGGCCGCCCTGCGCGATCTCGACACCGACGCGCAGATCCTCACCGTCTCGGTCGACTCCCTGTTCACGCACCGTGCCTGGGCGGACCAGGAGGGTTACGGTTTTCCCCTGCTCTCCGACTTCTGGCCACATGGACAGGTCGCCCGGGCGTACGGTGTGTTCGACGACGCGAAAGGCATCGCGCGGCGTGGCACCTTCATCATCGACGGTGAGGGCGTGATCCGGTGGTCGGTGGTCAACCCGGCCGGCACCGCACGCGATGTCGCCGCCTACGTAGAGGCACTCGCCGACATCTCGTAACGGAGGACACCATGCCCTGCTACCGCTGCGGGGCCCGGCAGACGGACCCCGTCCGGGGCGCCAGCCCCTGGAAGCGCGGGGTACGCCGGGAGTCCCAGGTGCTCATCTGCCCTGACTGCCAACGCCTGCACGACCTCGACCTCGACTCCTGCCGTACGTGCGGGTCCACGGCGCTCATCTGCCGGCTGGGCGAGGTGGAGTGCCGGGGCTGCGGGGCGGTGCGGATGGCCCGGGCCAGGGCCTTCGCGGGCTCGGGGGCCCCGCCGGGGCTGTCGGCGGAGGTGGAGGCGGCCCTGAACCGGGTCCTGGGCCGCGCCTGAGCCTGGATGCCGGGGAGGATCGGGGCGGCCTGACGCGGACTCCGGGAAGACCCGGACCGCCGGGACGGGGGCGTACAAGATCGGACACGAAGCCGAAGAAGCCCCCCAAGACCCCTTTCCGGACATTTACTGAGCTGCGCTATCGTCTCGTACCGTGTCCGAACCTAGGAGCAGTTCGTTCGTCGTAGCGCTCGACGTCGGCGGCACGTCCATGAAGGGCGGCCTGGTCAGCGAGTCCGGCGCGGTGCTGCTGAGCGAACGACGCCCTACCCCCGTCTCGGAGGGGCCTGAGGCGGTCGTGGGGGCCATCCGCGACTTCATCGGCCACCTGGCAGGCTCGGGCGACGGCAACCCGGCAGGGGTCGGCCTGGCCGTTCCCGGACTGGTGTCGGAGGACACGGCCCTCTACGCCGCCAACCTGGGCTGGAGCGACGTCCCGGCCACCGCCTTCACGCCGCTGGACGTCCCCGTCATCCTCGGCCACGACGTCCGCACGGGCGGCCTCGCGGAGAGCGTCCTCGGAGCGGGACGCGGCGTCCCCGACTTCCTGTTCCTCCCGATCGGCACCGGCATCGCCGGCGCCATGATCGTGCACGGCGAGCCGTACGGCGGCGCCTCGGGCTGGGGCGGCGAGATCGGGCACATCCCGGTGTTCCCGGACGGGGAGCAGTGCGCGTGCGGCCAGTTCGGCTGCCTGGAGACGTACGCCTCGGCCGCCTCGGTGGGCAGACGCTACAGCCAGCGCTCGGGCCAGGAAGGGGTACGGGCCGAACAGGTGGTCTCCTCGGACGACCCGGTGGCCATCGAGGTGTGGGACGAGGCCGTGGAGGCCCTGTCGCTCGCCCTGGCCACGTACACGCTGCTGCTGGACCCCTCCATGATCGTGCTCGGCGGCGGCCTGGCCGAGGCGGGCCCGGCGCTCTTCGACCCCGTCCGCACCCGCCTCGTCAAACGCCTCGCCTTCCGCGCCGCGCCCCCCCTGCACCCGGCGGCCCTCGGCGTGGACGCCGGCATGCTCGGAGCCTCCCTCCTGGGCTGGCGCGCCGCCGGCCGCCCCGAACTGGGCCCGGGCTGGGTTCTTGATGTGCGATCCCAGCCGTTGGTGTCGTAAGGTGTAGTGCCGATCAGGGGCGGTTAGCTCAGCGGTAGAGCACTCGCCTTACAAGCGAGGGGTCACTGGTTCGAACCCAGTACCGCCCACCAGCGAAAACGCCCCGTCTCCGATCATGGAAACGGGGCGTGAGTGACAAACTGAGTGACATGCTGGGTGGCTAGGCATCGTCCGCCATGGGGAAGATGCGATCCATCGCAGTCGCGCCTTCTTGGATGACCGGCCGGATCTGCTGACGGTAGACAGTCTCCGTGACCACCGTGTTGGAGTGCCCGACCAGGCGTGAGATGTCCTCGATCGGAATGTCATGGTCCGAGAGCAGAGACACGAAGCTGTGCCGGAGCTCCCGGGGAGCCCAGTCCTTGCCGGCGAGCTTGGCGCTGTCGAGCACCTTCCTGAAGTCGCGGCGGGTGTTGTGGGCGGTCATCTTCGAACCGGTCCGAGTGGAGAACACCAGCTCGCGATCGTCGTTCTGAGCTTCCTTGAGGCTCTTCAAGGCGGCCCCAAGGGGCCGCACGGGCCGTCGGCCGGGGGCCTGCCAACGGGCAGCCGCTCGGGGACCCCGCCGCCAAGAGGCGCAAGCGCCAGGCGGCACCCCGAGCGGTTACAGCCCCCGCCGGCTGGCGCGGACGAGTGGAAGGGGCCGCCAGGCGACACTACAGAGCTGATCACACAGGGGGCGCACTTCTCCAGTCACGGGGACGAGCCAGTCAGCGCATGCGCACGCGGTCACGAGGCCGGCCCTACTGCATGCCTCCGGCGGGGGCGCTCCGGCACCGGGCAGGCACGATCGGCCCCTGACCGTCTGAACGGGTTGCCGTGGAAGCCTGCCCGCCTACCGCCGTCCCAGGGCAAGCCCTAGCAGGCCAGCCGCGGGGCCGCCTACGCTCCATCACGGCCCTGGCGCCGGCCGCGCGGCCGGCGCAGCCCCGCGGCTGGCCCGCTACCCCGTGGGTGGCCCGCTACCCCGTGAGTGGGACGACGGTAGACGGGCAGGCCAAGGCAGATGCCTAGGAGCGAACGGTAGTCAAGGATCCGGCCCGTAGGACAGGATGCCAACCATGTCGATCACCGTGTTGGGTCGTTCGCTATGGCTTCGTCCAGTACTGCTCGTGACAGCACCGGTGCTCCTTATCTACGCGATCTTCAAGGCACCTGCTTGGATGCACGACTTTCAGTTGTCACAACTCGTAGATCAGGTCGTACAGTACCCGCCGCCTCCGGGAGGATCGGCACCCAGCTTCTACGGACCGCAATCTAAGGTGAGCGGAGATTCGGGTGACTGCACCTTCCATGTGCGTTTCGACGTAGTCACCGACAGGCCTGTTGAGGAAGTGTTGAAGCATTACGAGACTGCCACGATCGCTAAGGTTGACGAGGTCAATGCCGACTTCTCAATCGACGCCTGGGTGCAACAGGGGTACACCCAGCCAACGCGTCGAGAAGCTGGGTACGAATACCAAACCGTGATTGTCGACTTGGATGCCCAGTACCTCGGGAGCAGCCTTTGGGACCCTCGCTGTTGGTGAGATCGAGCTCTGATCGAACCCACTGCCGTTTCGCAGTGGGTTGAGGAAGACGCGATGAACAGCAGGAGTGGTGGATGGTCGTCAGTGCCCGCTTGAGTGACAAACTGAGTGACATCGGCGGCGCCCACCACGGCGCGACCATGCACAAGAGTGCATACCGAACGTAGGCCTGAGCAGCAAGCATGCCAGCTCCAGTGATCGCATAGCTACCCTTACAAGGGAGGGGTCACTAGATCGAACCCAGTGCCGCGCCGCTGCACAGATGCAGCCCTACGATCGCCACTGCATGGCTGGACTCCGTACGTGCTGGGGGGCGATCGACGATCCAGGGTTCGTTCCTCACCCTGGCTCACCGGAGAACGTGGCACCAGCTCCGTCCGTGCCCGTCGTCACTCAGGCCCATGTCGTCGAGGTGCTGCCCCTGTCGGTGACGGCTGCCATCATGCATGTAACTGATCATGGGAGTTACGGTGATGGACGCACACGAAGAATTTGGCTGGCTCGCAAAGTATGGCCCGTTCTATGACGTCTCCTGTGTCACCTTCGCCCGATCCCTCAGCCCTCGTGAGGCGTTGACGCGTCTCGGTGCAGACTGCAACGGGATCGGAGAGGTGACCTTTCAAGAGCACCAAGAACGAACGATGAGGTACATCGACTCGGACAATATGCGCACCAGCTATGTGGGCGCGCTGGAGATGAACGGCTGGACCGTTCTGATCCAGCTCTGGACTGGATCGATCGGCCTCAACAGGCTCCTACTCCGCAGCCTCTCTCGGGCGACTGAGGTCGTGTCGATCTCTCGCAACCTCCATGCTACGGACTATTTCGTCTACGCGGTCGACAGCGAAGAGGTCACAAGCTTCGATCAATTGGTTCCCGATACACGCTGGGGCAGTGATCCCGACCGCCTGGTCAGCGAGATGCGTGAAGTCGGCCTGTCCTGGGAGGGGCCCGGCATCGACGCTCCCTTCCCGCGGTCGTTCGCCCTGGCGAAGAAGATCACGGGCCTCTCTTTCTCCGAGGACATGCTGAGCACACCATTCCTCGGTGCCGCAATCCGTGACTGATGACCGGGTCCAACGCCCATACAGTCGGTCGCGGTGGCAGGTCAAGGGTAAGGTTCGAATCCAGAGGTCAGGGGCCTGATGCAGTCAGGTACGTCGGCCCTCTGTAATGCCGCCGGGTTCCCGGTGGCGGCCAGCCCTCGACGTGAGAACTTGTCCATCCGTAACAGCGTGCCATTCGCGTGCCATTCGGCGGCCACGGCGCGACGAGGAAGCCCCGATCAAGCGGCATGGATGCGGGCGAGATATGCATGATCGTCGTGCCATTAGCGTGCCATTAGCTCCGACCGGGCGGCTTCTGAGAAGTTGGTGGTGGCGTAGAGCAGGACCAGGTCAGCGGCACGCGCAGCCGATCATGGCTCCTTACAAGCGAGGGGTCACTGGTTCGAACCCAGTACCGCCCACCCTGCACACCCACCCGTTGCCCACCTCCCGGGTGGGCCGTCTGATGCCCGCCCCCACCGTGGCCCTCGCTCCGCTCGGACGCCCTTCCTTGGGGCCGGGCTTCGCCCGGCCGCTGTCGCCAACGACGACCATGTACGGCATGGGTTCGATGCTTGCCCGAGGCTTCAACCGCTGCTCCATGACCATGTAGGGGCGCGGTACCCAGTCGGCGGCCGAGAAGGTCGCGAGCCCGGAGTGGCGAACAGACCGGCACCGGGAGGGCCGCGGTCGTGGCACTGCGAACACGTTGCGCAGCCGGTACATCGGTCGCCGTGATCTGACTGAGAGAAAGATCGGCTTTGCTCTATGGTTTCGCTTTGTGGAGCGCCGTCAATGGGGATGCCTGGCAGCCGTCTTTCTGCCGCTTGCCATAGCATCAGGCCTTGTCATGGCACCTGTCTGGCGCGACAACGCGCGCCTCGAAGCCCTGTACCAGCGGGTGCTGAACTACCCGCTTCCAGTCAGGACGCGGGACTACTTCCCCATGGACCGGGACGTCACCTTCGGCAAGAACCTGGTCGGGGGAAGTGGTCGCTATTGCGACTACCGGATCAGGCTCACGCTTCAGACCGCACTTACCGAAGAGGAGATCCGAAGCTACTACAGCAAAGCCACCATCATGGGAGCCGAGAACAAGGCGATGATCTTCTTGTATTTCGATGATTCGGACGATGCAGGAGGACGCCGGGTCATCGTCGAGGTCTACGACTCCCATGGCTGGAACTGGGACTGGCGCTGTATATAGACACAGGCGCGTGGCGCTTCGCCCGGCCGCGCGATGATCGGGCTCTCACCGCACCGGGTAGGCGTCCTCCAGCTCGTGACGATCCGCCGGCAGCAGTAGTCCGCTGCCGTTGACGGCCGGCCGGAGGCGTCCCGGACCGCGCCGAAGATCGCGAGGAGCGGTACGTTCTTCGGCATGCCGAGCTGCTTGGCCTCTTGAGCCGTGGGCATGCGCGCGGTGATCTGCTCCACGATGTGATCGAAGCGCACCCCCTTACGCGACTGGAGATGCTGCCGGATGCCCTGCGGCAGCGCCTCGCCGCTGGTCAGATCGGTGCCCTCGGACAACTCCAGAGGCAGCCACAGTGAGACCAACGCACTAGGCTCATCTTCGCGCACGACCAGCCGCCGGCGCAGGTACGCCTTGCTCTTGGGTTCCGCATTAAGCAACGCGGCCACTCGGTTGCGCAGCGCCACCGCGCCGGCCTCGACCAACTCATCGGGGGAGTCCGTCTCCAGGTTGGTCAGATACGCCTGACCTGTGCGGTTGGACTCCACCGTCGCCATCGCCGGACGGCCGCGCACGAAGCGGCCCTTGCCCTGCTGAGACTCGATCCAGCCCTGCTCACGCAGCGCCGCCACGACGGTGGGCCGGACGCGACGAGGCGATGAGAAGGCCCACCCTGGTCCCCTCCTGGCCAAGGCCGTCACCGCCTCGTCGCGTCCCTCCTCACTTGGCGATGTACTCCGCCAAGACGTTCGCGGCGCCCTCCACGTCATCGACCGGGTGACTCTGCTCGGCGCTCTGCCAGGAGTAGTAGGCGCCGCCGTAGCCGACGAACACCCACACCGGCAGCCCCGGCGCAGGCCGATGCACCATCCTCCCGAGGCGGTCGAGACACTGCCGTTCCTCCTTTGGAAGCTCGTCTCCATCGCCGCTTCAGGGGAAAGGGCTCACTCATTCGCCGCTGATCTCGGGACAGCCCGGGGGCTCCACGATCTCAACCCCGATGGGTGCCACAGTCCCCGCCTTCACATCGGGCATGTAGCCCTCGTGCACCGTCACGGACGGTGTCGGGCTGGGTGGCGCCTCGGGTCCGGGGTACTGAGTCTCTGCGACTGGCTGCGGGCATTCCGGTGGGGTGGCGGTGGTAAGTGTCGGGACAGCCGCCAACGCCAAGACCAGCAGGAAGGCTGCACTACGCCTCTTCACGTTCCCTCACTCCCACCTGTTCATCACGACGCCGGCGAAGTCAGCGGCATGGGCATGTTGATCGCGAATGGAGAAGAGTATCAATGGGCTGCGACAGGGAACGACCGCGCGAGCCTCTCTGCTGGGACACAGGCTCTTGAGCACCAGCCACGATCTCCTGGACGCCTGTCGCGGTCATCCCGGAGCCGAGGCCCCGCCGGGGGCTCTATCTGCGGCGGCGCAGTGTCACCGTGGCCAGCCAGATGATGGTGGGCAGCAGAAGCAGCAGCATGAGGCCCACCCCCAGAGCGAGCGCGACGTCAGTCAACGGCCGACCTGTGAGATCATCGTCCACTCTGTGAAGATATCCGCTTCGAGTGTCGGCCGGGATATCGCGCCCAGCGCGGCCCGAGCACGGCGTACGGGAGAACGGCCCCCAGGACCGGCGTCGGCGTGCGGCCGGGCGCGGGGCCGCGCAGGCGGCGTGGAGCCCCCGCCGGGATGATCAGGACGGGAAGTGCCCAGATGCGCCCTGCTCCGCGCGTCTGTGCTCACCGTTTGCTGGTTCGCCGGTCCCCGTTCTTCGGGAGCCGCACGTGAATGGCGTGGGTCTCGCGAGCACATGCTGCTCATGTATGGACCTTGGTGGCCCCTTTGATCGAGGGCTTTGCCGCATGCCGGTCCGCGGCGGCGACCTTCGCGTAGTCCAAGAGGTTCGCCCTCACGCGAAGCCGCCTGATCTATGGTCGCCGATCGTTACGCGCCGGGGCCGCATTCCGCCGCTGTCCCGGTTTGATCAGGGCATCGGGCGGAGAAATCTCGGGGTTCGGCTGAGGCCGGGGGCCGGGGCCGGACCGGAGGTCATCGAGGCCGGTGACCCTTCTTCTTACGGCTGGCCGGCTTGCGGCTGGCCGGCACGGCCCGGCGGCCGGAGCTGCTCTGTGTGGGTTTCTGTGCTTTCCGCTGTGCCGGCTTCTCCGCCGAAGGTGAGGCGGGGGCGCGGCCCCGGGAACTGTTCACTGTCCGGCCGCGGACGATGCCGATGAAGTCTTCCACCAGGTCGGTGGTCGCGTCCGTGGGCCAGGCCAACGCGATCTGGGACTGCGGCGCGTCCGACACCGGCCGGTAGGTGAGGTCCTTGCGGTGGTGGAGGCGTGCCAGCGACTGCGGGACCAGGAGGAGCCCCGCGCCGGACGCCACCAGTTTGACCGCGTCCTCCGTCGTGTCCGGGCGGGTGAACGCGGGCTGCCCGGGCCGGACGGTCCACTCGAGGGTGTCGTCCAGGGGCTGGAACACCTCGTCGTCGGTCAGGTCGGTGGTGGCGACCTCGTCGACGGCGGCCACCGCGTGGTCCTTGGGCACCAGGACGACCGTGGTCTCCACGTAGAGCGGAATCACGCTGAGCCCGTCCCGGTCGACGGGTAGCCTGACGAACCCGGCGTCGGCGCCGCCGTCCCGCAGGAGCCCCGCCACCTCGGCGGCGGATACCGCGACCAGGGTGAGCGGTACGTCGGGCATCCTCTCGGTCCACACGTTGACCCATTTCGCGGGCGTCACCCCGGGCACGTAGGCCAGCCGGAACACTTTGCCGGTCTCCCCCTCAGTCACGTCCCTAGGGTACCGATGTCTGGGGAACCCGTTCGGACTGACTACGCTTGGCACCATGACCTCGCCCAAGCCCAAGTCCATCCAGACGATGAAGCCCGAGACCGCGGCCAAGAAACTGGGTGTTCTGCTCTCGGCCACACCTGCCGAGTTCCAGGAGGGTGTCGTCTCCAGGGACGAGCTGAACGAGTTGCAGTCGAGGCCGCCGGCCTGGCTCGTCGAGCTGCGCCGCAACGGCCCGCACCCCAAGCAGGTCGTCGCCGCGAAGCTCAAGGTCTCCATTTCCGGCCTGGCCAGGGGCGGGATCACCGAACCGCTCACCACCGCCGAGATCGACGCGCTGAAGGCGGAGAACCCGGAGTGGCTGGAGCACGAGCGGTCCGTCCAGGCCGAGGCCCGCAAGGAGGCACTCCGCCTCAAGCAGCGCTAGCGGGCGGAAGGCGACGCTGGACGGCGCAAGGCTCGCGGCGGGGCCGGGCACGGCCCGTCCGCGCCACCTACGACATGAGCCCTGTTTCCGGTCGCGGAATCGGGGCTTCGTGCGCGTGCGATCGTCGCCGGTTCACCCATCGGCGATGCGGTAGCCCACACCGGGCGTGGTGGTGATGATCGGCGGGCTGCCGAGTTTGCGGCGCAGCCGTCCGACGGTCACGGTGACGGTGTTGGTGAACGGGTCGGCGTTCTCGTCCCAGACCTGTTCGAGGAGGTCCTCGGTGCTGAGGAAGCCTGGGCTGGCGCGCAGGAGGGCTTCCAGGAGCGCGAACTCCTTGACCGAGAGGTCGAGCTGCCGGCCGTCGAGGGTGGCGGTGCGTCGTCCGGGGTCGAGCTCGATGCCGGCAGCCCGCAGCGTCCGTGCGCGGGACGAGGGGCGCCAGCGGGCCAGTGCGCGGACGCGCAGCACCAGTTCCGGGAAGTGGAACGGCTTGGCGAGGTAGTCGTCGGCGCCGAGGGTCAGTCCGCTGACCCGGTCCGTCGGGGAACCGGCCGCGGTGAGCATCAGGACCATGGCGCGGTCGTCCCGTTCGGTGATCATCTGGCAGAGGGTGTCGCCGTGGATGCCGGGCAGGTCCCGGTCGAGGACGATCACGTCGTAGCCGTTGAGATCGAGCTTGGCGACGGCGGCCAGGCCGTCATGGGCGACGTCGACGGCCATGCCCTGATCCCGCAGCCCTTCGGCCAGGACCTCGGCCAGCGCGAGCGCGTCTTCGATCACCAGGATCCTCACGCCGTGCCGCCCTGGGGCGCGGCCGCCGGCGGCAGCGAGACGGTGACGCGCAGGCCGCCTTCGGGCCGGGCGCGCAGGTCCATCCGGCCGCCGTGCGCGTCGGCGATCGCAGCGACGATCGACAGGCCGAGACCGGACCCGGTTCCGGAGCCGGTGCGGTCGGCGGCGAGCCGTTGGAAGGGCCGGCCGAGCCGGGCGACGTGTTCTGGTTCGAGAATCGGCCCGCCTGTCTCCACGATCAGCCGCACCGTCGCGTCGTCCGCTGGGGTGGCGACCCGGATCCAGCCCCCGTCCTGGTTGTGGGCGATGGCGTTGTCGATCACGTTGTCGGCCATGCGGGACAGCAGCGTCAGGTTGCCCTGGGTCCACGCCGCGCGCCGGAGGCCGTGGTCCTTCAGGGTCAGGTTCTTCGCCGCGATGTCGGCGGCGCGGGCTGTCACGGCCTGGGACACCAGGGTGGCCACCGAGACCGGGGCGCGGTCGGCGAGCGCACCGTGTTGGGCGCGGGCCAGGACGAGCAGGCCTTCCAGGAGATGGTCGACCCGGTCGAGTTCTGTGCGCAACCGGTCGGCCAGGGCGACTGTTTGAGGTGGCGCCGGCTCTGGTTTGGCCAGGGCGACGTCCACGGATGCCCGCATGGTGGCCAGAGGTGTGCGCAGTTCGTGGGAGGCGTTGGCGACGAACCGGCGCTGGGCGGCGAAGGACGCTTCCAGGCGTTCCAGCAGCTCGTCTATGGTGTCGGCGAGGCTCTTGACCTCATCGGCGGGGCCGGGCACGGCCAGCCGTTCGTGCAGGTTCTCGGCCGAGATCCGCCGCGTCGCGGCGGTGATCGTCCGAAGTGGACGCAGCACGCGGCCGGCGACGACATTGCCCAGCACGACCGAGACCACCGCCATCACGACCATCGCGATCAGCGCACCCGTCAGGAGCTGCCGGGACTGCGCCGCCTGCATCTCCGACAGCTGCGTCT
Organism: Nonomuraea sp. NPDC050691; assembly: GCF_040654455.1. Taxonomy (NCBI): domain Bacteria; kingdom Bacillati; phylum Actinomycetota; class Actinomycetes; order Streptosporangiales; family Streptosporangiaceae; genus Nonomuraea; species Nonomuraea sp. NPDC050691. The sequence continues at coordinate 30,450 of NZ_JBFAIA010000026.1, read as the reverse complement.
CCAGGTCGTGGATGCGCTGCGCGGCGGCGAGGCCGGACTGCTGGACGGGGAGGGGCCGGCTCGGGGCGGGCTCGGTGTCGCTCACGCCGGCCAGCACCGCGGTGAGGGCCAGCAAGGCCATTCCCGAGCCGAGGAACAGCATGGCGTACAAGACGGTGTAACGCGACCGAGCCGTCCGCTCCGCCAGCAGCAGGTGTGTCAGCCTGCGCATCTTGTCCCCTCTGGTCTGTGCTTGGTCCAGGATGCCGCACCGGACCTAACAGGGCTGTGACAGCGGCGGTTCCCGTCGTGTTACGGCTCGCGGCGTAGAACCGGACGCATGCCAGCAACCGACGAAGCCGCCGCCGAGCCCGTGACCTCACCGCTGCGCCGCGAGTGGAGGAGGTTCCGCAGCCGCGGCCGGATGATCGCCATGTCCGTCGCGGCGATGGTCGTCATCCTGCTCGGCCTGCTCTTGGCCGTCGTCCACCCGTCGTGCAGCGAGGGTCCGGTGGAAGTGCCATGTCCCGTCGCGCCCGTGGGGCCGGACGGACAGGCGGTGAGCGACACGTTCTTCTTCGTGCACCGGCCCTTGGGGGAGAATGGCGGCATCACCGCGCGCCTGACCTCGATGACGGGGATCATCACCTATCCGCCGCCGGACCACGACCAGATCGTCCCGGGCCTGGTGCCCTGGGCGAAAGCCGGCATCATCCTCAAGGACGGCACCCGGCAGGGCTCCTCGTACGCCGCGCTCATGCTGACCGGCGGCCACGGCGTCCGGATGCAGTACGACTACGTCCACGATGTGGCCGGCCGCCCGGGCGGCGTCTCTCCGGTGTCGCCACGCTGGCTGCGCCTGACCCGCTCCGGCGGCACCATCACGGGCTACGAGTCGACCGATGGCGCACACTGGGAGAAAGTCGGCACCGCGCACCTTTCCGGGCTTCCCCCCACCGTGCAGGTCGGGCTGTTCGTCGCCTCCCCGGGAGACCTGACGCTCGAGCGCACGCCCCTCGGGGCGAGCCTGCCGGCATCGCGCTTCACCCAGGCCAGCGCCGTCTTCGACACCGTCCGCCTCGCCGGCGCGCCCCTCGCCGGGCCCGGCGGCGCGCCGGCCGCCGGATGGGGCGCGGGCCCTGTGGGGGCGATGGGCGGTACCGACTGGGAGCTGCATCACCGGGCGCCGGGGCTCGTCGAGTCGCACGGCACGTTCACCGTCACCGGGACAGGTGACATCGGGCCGGTCGCCGACAGCGGGCGCACCGTGGGCAGCACCCTCGTCGGCCTCCCCATCGGGCTGATCATCGTGATCGTCGTGGCCGTGCGGTTCGCGACCGCCGGACACCGAACCGGCCGAACCGGCCGAACCGGTCCGGCGGCGCTCAGCGGCCGCGTTCTGGCGGCGAAGGCTATGGTGACCGGCGCGGCGGCTTTCCTCACCGGACTGGTCGCCGCGGGGGTCGTGGTGCCGGTCGGCGCGGCGATCCTGCGAGGCAACGGCATCGGCGTCCTGCCCGTCTCCGCGCTCGGCGGGCTGCGGGTCGTCGTCGGCGTCGCCGCGCTGGTCGCCGTCGCCGCCGTTCTCGCGCTCGCCCTCGGCGCCCTGACGCGGAGGTCCTGGACGGCGATCCTCGTCGCGGTCTGCGTGATCGTCCTCCCGTACGTGCTGGGAACCCTGCCGCTCCTGCCCGACGTCGTGTCCGTGTGGTTGCTGCGCCTCACTCCGGCAGCCGCCTTCGCCGTCCAGCAGACCCTGCGTGAGTACCCCCAGGTGCTCGCCTTCTACGCGCCGCCGGAAGGCTACTTCCCCCTGTCCGGAGCGGCGGGGTTCGCCGTGCTCAGCGGCTACGCCATGCTCGGCTTAGGCTTGGCCGTCCTCCGGCAGCGCCGGGGGGCGGCGCCGCTGCGCTTCGGTGGCGGCGGTCGGCAGCGCTCCTGACGCTGAGCGCCACACCCCTCGCGGGGTGGCGCGGAAGCGGGGCGAGCCCAGGGGCCCTGGGGCGGGGCGACCGGCTCAGTCCTTGACGACCTCCACCCAGTAGCGGCCGTCGTCGTCGCGGTGCGCCCCGTGGATGTCGGTGGCCAGGTCAGGAAAGGCCCGGTCGAAGTCCTCCAGGGCCCGCAGGTAGGTCATCAGCGGCCCGTCGGCCGGGCCGGTCGCCTCGCCGGGCATCAGCATGGGGATGCCCGGCGGCGTGACCACCACCGTGGCCGCGGCGACCCGGCCCGGCAGGCCGGTCAGCGGGACGCGTTCGGTGCGGGCCCGGATCATGGCCTGGTAGCAGTCGGCGGGCGTGGACACGGGCTCAGGCAGGGTGGTGAAGACCTGGTCGAGCAGCTTGCCGACCCCGGAGTCACGGAGGTTCTCGTGGACCAGGGTGCAGAACTTCTGCAGTGAGATCGCGGGCGGTCCGAAGCCGGGCAGCACCTCGGCCAGGGGCAGGTCGGCGTCGTAGGCGTTCTTGAAGTCGGTGAGCGCGTCGATCAGCGTGCCCCACTTGCCCTTGGTGATCCCCATGGAGAACAGCACCAGCAGCGTGTGGTCGCCGGTCTTCTCCACCACGATGCCGCGCCGCTGCAGGTAGGCGGCCACGACGCGGGCCGGGATGCCCCAGTCGAGCGTGCCGGTGGCGGCGTCGGCGCCCGGGCAGGTGATCGTCACCTTGACCGGGTCGAGCAGGCAGTAGCCCTCGGACATGCCGTCGAACCCGTGCCACGCGGCTCCCGCCTCCAGGGTCCAGCACCGGGGCTCGGCGCACAGCAGCGCCGGGTCGGCGTCGGCGAACGAGACGGTCCGGCCGGTGCGCGGATCGGTGACGGCGGGGGGCTGCCAGACGCCGAAGAACCAGTCGGGCCGCAGGCCGTCCTCGCGGATGCGGGCGGCCAGGCGTACCATCGCCTGCCGGAACCGGACGGCCTCGACGATCGCCTCCCCGGTGAGGAACGGTCCCGACGGGCCGTCCATCATCGCCGCCGCGACGTCCAGCGAGGCGATCATCGGGTAGAGCGGCGAGGTGGAGGCGTGCATGAGGTAGGTCTCGTTGAAGGCGTCGTAGTCGACCGGCGCCCGCTCCGAGGGGCGGACGTGCAGCATCGCCGCCTGCGACAGCGCCGCCAGCAGCTTGTGCGTCGACTGGGTGGCGAACACGGTGGGGCGGCCCGGGCCCGGCAGCGTGCGCTCGTCGACGGCCATGCCGTACCGGCCGGCGTAGAGCGGGTTGAACCGGCCGTAGGCGAACCACGCCTCGTCGAAGTGCAGCCGCGGCACGCTGGCGCCCAGCAGTTCGCCGACCCGCACCGCGTCGTAGCAGACGCCGTCGTACGTGGAGTTCGTGATCACCGCGTACGTCGGCGCTCCGGCCGCGAGGGGATGGGCGGCCACCCGGGCGTGGATGGCGGCCGCCTCCAGCGCGGCGGGCGGGATCGGGCCCGCCAGGCCGAGCCCGTTGCGCTCGGGCACGAGGTAGACCGGGCGGGCGCCGCTGATGGCCAGCGCGTGCTGGACCGACTTGTGGCAGTTGCGGTCCACCAGGACGGTGTCGTCGCGGGCGATGGCGTGGTGGCCGACGATGCGGTTGGCGGTGGAGTTGCCGTTGACCACGAAGAACGTGCGGTCGGCGCCGAAGACGCGGGCGGCGTTGCGCTCAGCCTCGCCGATGGGGCCGGTGTGGTCGAGTGGTGACCCCAGCTCGGTGACCGAGATGGACAGGTCGGTGCGCAGCAGCCGTTCGCCGTAGAAGTCGAAGAACGCGCGGCCCACCGGCGACTTGAGGAACGCCACGCCGCCGGCGTGGGCCGGGGTGTGCCAGGAGTAGCGATGGTGGTCCTGCAGGCGCCGCAGCGCGCCGAAGAACGGCGGGAGGATCTTCTCGGCGTACTGGTCGGCGGCGTACGCGATGCGCCCGGCGATGAACTGCGGGGTGTCCTCCAGCGGGAAGACGTAGCCCTGGATGACCTCGTACACCCACAGCGGGAGCTCCTGCTCCTGGGTCATCAGGAACACGGGCAGCCCGCGGAACCGCCTGGCGACCGCGCCCAGCAGCTCCTCGGCGCCCGGCGCGTCCCACGCCGCCAGCACCGCCGCGAGGGACGCGTCGGACCCGACCACCGCAAGGGCGTCCTCGGCTCGGTGGGTCCAGCGCACCTGGAGCCCGAGCTCGTCCATCGCCGCGCACACGCGGCGGAGCTGTTCGGCGAGCGCCGAGTCGGCGTCGGGACGTTCGGTGACGGCGGCCAGAACCGTTCGCTCCATGCGGCGCTCCGTGGTCGGGGGCAAGGGAGGGGCCGGGAAGGTCCTGCCGGCCCCACACCATGGTAACGCGGAGCACTCGAATGGCAACAATCGGTAATGGCCGCGGTGCTCCGCAGCGACGCGGGCCGGGCGATCTCGTGACACCACCTGTCATCCGAACGAGCCTCCCAGGCGGTAGTCATCGCCGGAGAGACAACAAGACGGAGATGAGCGATGGACGACGGGTTTGCCGAGTACGTGGCGCACCGGCATCTACGGCTGTGCCGGATGGCGTACCTCCTCGCCCGGGACTGGGGCACGGCCGAGGATCTGGTGCAGACCGCGCTGGCGAAGGCATGGCTCGCCTGGAGGCGTATCGAGGGCAATCCGGACCCCTACGTCTACCGGATCATCGTGAACACCCACGCCTCCTGGTGGCGCAGGCGCTGGCGTGGGGAGGTGCCGGCCGCGACGTTGCCCGAGACGGCCGATCCGCGTGACCCGGCCGGCGAGGTGGAGGGCCAGGCGGCGCTGTGGAAGGCGATCGGCGCGCTTTCCCCGCGCCAGCGTGCGGTGATCGTCCTGCACTACTTCGAGGGGCGGACGCTGGCCCAGGTGGCCGAGATCGTCGGCTGTTCGCTGGGAGCGGTGAAGAGCCAGCTCAGCCGGGCCCTCACCCGTCTTCGCGTCGATCCCGACATTCAGACCATGACTTTGGAGGAGGTCCAGCGATGAGGCACACCGAGAGCGACCTGCGTGAGCTCCTGAACGAGCACGGCCACGAGCGGGCCGGCCGGGAGCCGTCCGCTCATCTCGACGCGATCGTACGGCGGGGCCGTCGCATGCGCCGTACCCGGCGTGCCGTGACGGCCGGGACCGCGCTGGCCTGCGCGGCCGTCGCCGCCGTCGGGGTGACGGGTCTCCTGCCCGCCGGCCCGCACAGGGCGGAGGGTACGGCGGTCGCTCGGCGGCCTGTGGACTCGGCGCAGGTCACACCCGGGCCCGAGCTTGACGACACGATGCGGGTGGTCCTGGGAACCAAGAAGTTCGATCTCCATCTGATCCACTCGCAGCGGTTCGAGACGGTGGGAGGGGTTCAGAAGGTGACCTTCACGCCGACCAGCGTCTACACCGGGGAAAAGGTGATCTGCGAAGATCCGCGCGCCTGGGTCGTCGTCGAGCATCGGGGCAGGGGAGGCGAGCCGACCGGTGGGACCGGGCGGTGCGGTGATGGGGTAGGCGGTCATGGCGACGAGTTGTCGGTGCCGTCCGGCTGGCTGAAGCGCCCGCAATATCTGCAGGTCTGGGTCTTCCCCGCGGACGCCCCGGTCCGGGAGGTCGCCGAGGCCGTCAACGGCTGCCGGCCGGCCGTGAAGGGTGAGGACTGCGACGAGACCGCCCAGTCCGTCGCGTTGATGAACCCCGAGGTGCGTCGGCGGCTGTCGGCCATCGTCGGTGGCCGGCCGGGCAGGTGGGCCATCGGCGTCTACGACCGGCCCGCTCCGGGCACGTCCGTCTCGACCGGGCCCGTACCGGACAACGGGCCCACGGTGGCCACCGAACGCCCGGCGGACGGCGCTTCCACGCCGGCGGGCTGACCGCGGCGGAACGGGGCATCACGACGGGGGCGAGCCGGGTCCGTGCGAGAGGTCGCCTGGACTCGGCTGTTCGCGGCACTTGCCGAGGATCTGGAGCCTGCCGGAGCTGTAGCCGAACCGCTGGTCGGGGGTGACCGTGGGGGTGACGGTGGGCGAGGTCGTGGGGCCGGAGCCGTCGAGGGTCGGGGTCTGCCAGTCTCTTCACTCGGACAGATTGCCGCTCGCCTTGGACGAGATCCTGATCGCGCCGGGAGCATTGCCCGTATTCGGGGAGCCCGGGTGACGAGTGGCTCGGGCTCCCAGGACTTGGCCATCTCGTGACCGGCGGCTCGGCGCGTGACGCCGCCTCTCCGCACACCTCCACTGATACTCTATGTCACGAATTGATCGCGTTGTGTTATCAAGGGGGGCTAGGGTGAAGGTCGCCTGTGTCGGCGGGGGGCCCGCCAGCCTGTACTTCTCGATCCTGATGAAGCGGGTGGATCCGTCCCATGACATCACCGTCTACGAGCGCAACCCGGCCGGGTCCACGTACGGCTGGGGAGTGACCTACTGGGACGAACTGCTCCAGCATCTGCAGCGTGCCGACCCCGAGTCGGCGGCCGCCATCCTCGACGGCTCGGTCCGCTGGGACAGCTTCGTCGTGCACGTGCGCCACCGGGCGACGGTGACGGTGGAGAACGGGGACGAGGGCTTCGGTGTCGGCCGGCGCCGGTTGCTGGACATCCTCACCGAGCGGGCCCGCTCCCTCGGCGTCCGCGTGGAGTTCGAGCACGAGATCGCCGACGAGGACGCGGAGGAGCTGGCCGGCGCCGACCTCGTCGTGGCCGGCGACGGGGTCAACAGCGTCCTGCGGGAGCGCCACGCCGCCCACTTCGGCACCGAGGTCGAGGTCGGCCGCGACATGTACGTCTGGCTCGGCACCACCAAGGTCTTCGACGCCTTCACCTTCGCGTTCACGCCGACCGAGCACGGCTGGATCTGGTGCTACGGCTACGGGTTCGGCGACGGCCACAGCACCTGCGTCGTCGAGTGCTCCCCGGAGACGTGGCGGGGGCTCGGCCTGCACCAGGCGAACGAGGCCGACAGCCTCGCCCTGCTGGAGAAGCTGTTCGCCGAGATCCTCGACGGGCATCCGCTGATCGGCCGGGCGAACGCCGACGGCGGCGCGCACTGGCTGAACTTCCGCACCCTGACCAACCGCACGTGGCGCCGCGGCAACGTCGTCCTCATGGGGGACGCCGCGCACACCACGCACTACTCGATCGGGGCGGGCACCGCCCTCGCCCTGGCGGACGCCGCCACCCTGGTCAACGCCCTGCACGCGGGCATGGAGCCGGAGGCCGCCCTGGCCTGGTACGAGCGGGAGCGCAAGGCCGCGCTGGTGGCGCCCCAGCGTTCGGCCCGCAACAGCGCCCGGTGGTACGAGGACCTCACGCGCTACATCGACCTGCCGCCGGAGCAGCTGGTGGTGCTGCTCAGCCAGCGGCACTCCGGGGTGCTGCCGCACGTGCCGCCGCGGCTGTACTACCGGCTCAACCAGTTGTCCACGACTCTCGGGGAGCTGCGCAGGGGCAGGCACTGACCGCCCCGGGCGGACGTCTCCTTCCTCAGCGGGCCGTCAGGCGGGTCCGTACGACCAGGTCGTGGAGGGCGTCGTGGGCCGCCGGCTCCTCCGGCAGGGCCGAGGAGCCGCGCGCCTCCGTCAGCTCGGCGGTCAGGCGCTCGACGTCCCCGGCCGCGCCCGGCACGTGCGGCGCCGCGCCGTGCTCGGCCTCGCGCTTGGCGGCGACCAGGTCCGGCAGGTACGGCGGGCCGTAGGCGTACAGGCGCGTCAGGTCGGCCTCCACCTCCCCTGCCCGCATGAGGTGGAGCCCGGTCAGGAGCACCCGGAACGTGTACAGCAGCGGCTTGAGCCGCCCCGTCTTCTCGAACAGCCGCCACTGCGTCCGGGCGAACCCGAGGTAGTGGTGGGCGTGGTGCCGGGTCAGGCAGGCGGGCGCGAGCGCGACGAGCGGCGAAGCGTGTCCGGGCCGGTGCGCAGTCCCACGACCCGCTCGGCGGGCAGCACGTGCACGCCGCGCAGGTCCACGTCCGAGTCGGCCGACGGGAAGCCGTACAGGTGCGCGCCGCTGACCGTGGCGAACGCCAGGGGGTACGGCTGCTCGCCGGCGATCTCCGGCAGCCAGGCGGGCAGGTTCACAGGTGGCCCCTTCGGACGTCCATCAGGAACTCCTCCACCCGTTCCAGGCCGGGTTCGGCCGGCAGGACGCTGGGCGCGGCGGCCAGTTCGGCGTTCAGGGAGACGCGCCACGCGTCGACCTCGGCCCACGGCACCTCGCCGCGCCGGACGCTCAGCAGGCGGTCCCGGAAGGCGTCCATCCGCACCAGCGGCTCGCCGTGCCGGACCAGGTTCAGCCCGCTCAGCAGCAGCCTGATCATGTGCATGGCCTGCTTCCATCTCGGGGCGGCCGGGTCGAGGCGGCGGAACTGGTCGTCGGCGTAGCGGGCGAACGTCTTGTGCGCCCGCCGCGACACGAACGCCCCGCGCAGGCCGAGCAGCCGCTCCCCGTACGGGGTGGCGACCTCGACGAGCGGCGACCACAGGCATTCCAGCACCGTGGGGTTCGCGGCCAGGGCGAGCGCGCAGAACCGCTCCACCTCCCAGGAGAACTGCTCCGGCAGCGGCCCGTCGCGGTGCGTGGGCGGCTTGGTCAGGCGCCAGAAGTCCTGGGTGGGGGCCACGAAGATCCCGCGCCGGTCGGTGTCGGACCCGTCGGTGTCGAGGCCGTACGCGCGCGATCCCGTGACGACGGACAGAATCAGGTCGTCGCCGAGGCGGGGGCCTTCGCGGGAGGTCATGGTGGGTGCCGGCTTCCTGTGGGGTGGTGGTCGATCACCGTATCGGGGCGTATCGGGAAATGTCCTCTAGTTTCGTGCCGCTGCTGCACGGAATCTCGACAGTTTCCCCGCGGGAACGCCACGGCCCTGTGCTTGGCTCCATCTCATGATCGACAGTCATGAGCCGTCGGTGCCCGATCCGATCGACTACCTCGACCAGGTCGCCGCGAGCGCACCGGGCCGGGCGTACAAACGGCGGGTCCTCCGCCTGCTCGGCCTGCGGCCGGGTCAGACGGTGGTGGACCTCGGCTGCGGGCCCGGCACGGACCTCGCGGAGATGGCGGACGCGGTCGCGCCGGGAGGCCGCGTCATCGGCGTCGACCGTGACCCGGCCATGGTCGCGGAGGCGCGCGCCCGGCTGGGGGGACGGCCGGGCGCCGAGGTCCGCCCCGGTGACGTGCACGCACTCCCGCTGGACGGCGGCAGCGTCGACCGGGCCCGGACGGACCGGGTGCTCCAGCACGTGGAGGACCCGTCCCGGGTGCTGGCGGAGTTCCGGCGCGTGGTCCGTCCCGGGGGCCGGATCGTCATGGCGGAGCCCGACTGGGACGGCCTGCTGGTCGACTCCCGCGACATGGCCATGAGCCGCCGGCTGACGCGCTTCGTCGCCGCTGAGGTCGTCCGCAACGCGGCCGTGGGCCGTGGGCTGGCGCGGCTGTGCGAGGAGGCGGGACTGACGGTGCGGTCCGTGACCACCGTGGCGCCGGTGTTCCGCGACTTCGACACCGCCGACCGGCTGCTCGGGCTGCGCCGTACCGTCGTCAGGGCGAACCGGGCGGGCGCTCTCGGCCCCGGGGCGGAGGAGTGGATCGAGGAGCTGCGGTCGCGGCCGTTCCTGGCGTCGTTCCTGCTGTTCCTGGTGACGGCCGAGGCGCCCGGCCGCCCGCGGGGCCGGCGGGTGCGGGGCGCGGCGGGCGCGCGCGGGAGAGCAGGCGTGCCGTGATCGGCTGGCCGAGCAGGATGCCCGCGAAGACCAGGACGAGCCCGCAGACCTGCTGCGCCGTGAGCGTCTCGCCCGCCACCGCCGTGCCGAGCAGGACGCCGGTCAGCGGGTTGAGCAGGCCGATCAGGCCGACCGTCCCCGCGCTCAGGTGCCTCAGCCCCGTGAACCAGGCGGCGAACGCCAGCGCGGTCGCGACCACCGTGACGTACCCGAACCCGAGCAGCGCCGGCGTGTCGAGCCGCGGCGGCGCGCCCTCGACCACGACCGCGACGGGGACGAGCACGGCGCCGCCGGCGACGAGCTGCCACGCCGTCAGCGAGAACACGTCCACGGACGCGCTCCACTTCTTGGCCAGCACGTAGCCGAACGACGACATCGTCATCGCCAGGACCGACGCCAGCACCCCCGTCGCGTTCACGGCCGCTGCGCCGCGCAGCAGCAGGAGGCAGACCCCGGCGATGCCGATGACCGCCCCGGCCGCGTGCGTCGCGCGTGGACGTTCGGACAGGGCCGCCCAGGCGAACAGCATCATCACCACGGGCGAGGTCGCCATGATCGTCGAGGCGACGCTGGTGGGGAGCGTCTGGGCCGCCAGGTAGACGAGGGCGAAGAACGCGCCCATGTTCAGGGTGCCGAGCAGCAGCGACCGCCACCACCACGACCCGCGCGGAAGCCGCCTGCGGACGAGGAGGAGCAGCAGCCCGGCGGGCAGCGCCCGGATCGCGGCGCCGTACAGGGGGTGGTCGGCGGGGAGGAACCGGTGGGTGACGAGGTACGTCGCGCCCCACGCCACGGGCGCGATCGCGGTGACCGGGGCCCACCGCAAAGTAGCTTCCATGGAAGACAATGTAGCTTCCATGGAAGCTACTATGTAACCGTGACCGATCTCGACCGTCTCGACCACGTGGCGCGGATCCAGCAGGCGTGGGCGCGCGAGCGTCCCGACCTGGACGTGGCGCCCCTGGGAGTGATCGGGCGGCTGCACCGCCTGGCCGGCCACCTCACCGACCGGCTCCTGATCGTCTACCGGCGGTACGGGCTGGGGGAGGGCGAGTTCGACGTGCTCGCCTCCCTCCGGAGGGCCGGGCCGCCGTTCGAACGCGCGCCCGGCGAGCTCGCCGCGTACACGATGGTCACCACGGGCGCCATGACCAAACGGATCGACCGGCTCGAACGCGGCGGCCTGGTCACCCGCCGCCCCAGCGAGCGGGACGGCCGCGCGCGCGTCGTCGCGCTGACCGACGCCGGGCGGGAGCTGATCGACGAGGCGTTCGCCGAGCACACGCGCAACGAGCGCCGCCTCCTCGACTGCCTGACCCCCGAGGAGGCGGCCCAGCTGGAACGGCTGCTCGTCACCTGGCTCGCCTGCTTCGAGTCCCCGCGCCCGCCGCGCGACGAACCCGGCGCGTAGCGACCGCCTCTCTCGGAGTTGGTCTCAGATGGTGCCGAGGCGGAGCTCGAACACGACCCGGTCGACGGACGGTCCGTCGTAGTCGGGGACGGGCCCCTCCACCGCGAACCCCATCGCCCGGTGGAACGCGATGGAGCCGTGGTTGAGCGGCGAGGTGATCGCCCGGACCCGCGTACGGCCGTCCGCCGCGGCGAGGCCGAAGAAGCTCCGGTAGAGCCGGCGCGCCAGCCCGCCGCCGCGCCGGCCCGGATGGACGCCCACGAAGTGGATGTACGCGGCGTCGGGCAGCGACGGGGACAGGAAGCCGATGAGGAACCCCGCCAGGGCGTCGCCGTCCTCGGCCACGAGGCTGGTGCGGTGGAAGTGGTCGAGGAACAGCCGCGGCAGGACGCCCTGGACGGGGCGTCCCCACCAGTCGTCCACCACGGGGGCGATCCGGTCGTAGTCACGCGGTTCGGCGGCGCGCAGCCGCACGTCGTCGGTCATGCTCATCACTTCCCGTCCACTGTGATCATCCAGGAGTGCCCGGTGGACATCATCCCTGAGCGAACGGCCTCCTCCGCGGCCAGGGGGCCGGGCTATCCTCGGGCCGTGATCGATACCTGGGACCCTGCGACGACCGGTGTTCTGCGGCTGCCCTCGGGGCGGCTCGTGCGCGGCCGGGGGCTGAGGCGTCCCCTTCCCGAGGGGGCGGCGCCCGCCTTCGGGGTGTACCTGCTCGGCAAGGAGCCTCCGGCGGTGGCGTGGGAGACGCGGTGGGTGCGCTGGCCCGACTTCTGGCTGCCCTCCGACCGGGCCGCCGCGACGGAGGCGCTGCGGGAGGTGTGGGAGCGCGCCGCGACGGAACGGGTCGAGGTGGCCTGCGGCGGCGGCGTGGGCCGCACCGGCACCGCCCTGGCCTGCCTGGCCGTCCTGGACGGCGTGCCGGGTGACGAGGCCGTCGCGTACGTGCGCGCGCACTACAAGGCCCGGGCCGTGGAGACGCCCTGGCAACGCCGCTTCGTCGCCCGTTTCCCGACTCGGGCCGGGACGTAAGCACGCCGGTAAAGGCCCGGCCGGTACGGCGTGTCGCCCAGGACGAGGCCCGCAGGGGGGAGCGTCGTCTACGCTCGGCCCATAGGTACCGAGGTGAGAGGGGACTCCTCGTGGCTGACGACATGACGGGGCTGACGGGCCTGCTGTACGAGATGGGGCTGCTCAAGCGCTACAAGCGCACCGGCTGGCTGGTGGCGGGCGTGCGCGATCCGGAGAGCATCGCCGACCACTCGTTCCGCACGGCGGTCATCGCGGGGGTGATCGCGGCGCTGGAGGGCGGCGACCCGCAGCGGGCGGCGTTCATGAGCCTGTTCCACGACAGCCAGGAGACGCGGATCACCGACATCCCGTACGTCGCCAAGCGCTACGTCACGGCGCCCGCCAACGAGGACGTCACCGCCGACCAGACGCGTGACGTGCCCGAGGCCGTGGCCGCCATGCTGCGGGACGCGATCGCCGAGTACGAGGAGAAGGTCAGCCTCGAGGCGGTGTGCGCCCGCGACGCCGACAAGCTCGAATGCCTGCTCCAGGCCGTGGAGTACCGCGAGCAGGGGAACCAGAACGTGCAGCCGTGGATCGACAGCTCGCTGGCGGCGCTCAAGACGGCCACGGCCAAGCGGCTCGCCGACGAGGCCCTGCGGACCAACACGCTCGACTGGCTGACCCGCGTCCTCGACGGAGGCTGAGACCGGTCACGCCGGCGGGTCCCCTACGCTGGGGGCATGATTCGCCGCGCCACCCCTGCCGACGTGCCCGCCGTCCTCGGACTGATCCACGACCTCGCCGAGTACGAGAAGGCCGCGCACGAGGTGCGCGCGAGCGAGGAGCAGCTGCGCGCCGCGCTCTTCGCCGACGCGCCGGCGGTCTTCGCGCACGTCGCGGAGGAGGAGGGCGCCGAGGGGGAGCGTGAGGTCGTCGGGTTCGCGCTGTGGTTCCTCAGCTTCTCGACCTGGCGCGGCACGCACGGCGTCTACCTGGAGGACCTGTACGTGCGCCCGGACCGGAGAGGCGGCGGCCACGGCCGGGCGCTGCTGGCCGAGCTGGCGCGGATCTGCGTCGAGCGCGGCTATCACCGGCTCGAATGGTCGGTGCTCGACTGGAACGAGCCCGCGATCGGGTTCTATCGCGCGCTGGGCGCGGTGCCGATGGACGAGTGGACGGTGTTCCGTCTGACGGACGAGCCGCTCCAGGCCCTGGCCGGGCGCGCCGCCCCCTGACCGCCCACTCTTGACCATCCGCTCCTGACAGCCGGGCCCTTGGCCGCCCGCCTTCCCGGACCGACCGTCCCGTGACGTCCGTCGCCGCGGGCTCCGGGAACGGGGCCCGCGGCGATCCGGGACGCCTGGTGCGGCGCGCCTACCTGCTCGTGGTCGCGGGGCGGGACATGCCGCTGGACGTGCGGTCGAACACGTCCGTGTCGGCCTCCATGCCGCGCTCCATCTCCGGCATGGTGCCGCCCATGCCCATGGCCTCCCGCGCGCCGCCCTCCTCCATGCGCAGCGCGACGCCCAGGGCGAAGAACGTGGGAGCCCATTCGCCGATGAAGATGCCCCACCGGTCGGCCCGGTCAAGGCCGTGGGTCTTCTCGGCCTGGGTGGACATGGCCCAGGACGCGAACGCGAGCCCGATGGAGGCCATGCCGGCGGTGTAGGCGTGATGGGATCGAATTCCCATCTTGTGGAGCATTCTGATCATGATTCCCCCTTTGCTCTGGTGCTGCTACCCGCCCCGTATGTCCAGGTAACACGCCATCAACCCGCTTTGCCGGGTCTTGGGCGGGGTGGGGGAATGTCAGGCGGCGGGGTCCGGATCGCTGGTCGCCCGGAAGCCCGCCGCCCGGTGGGAGCCGTCGCAGAACGGTTTCGTGGACGACAGCCCGCACCGGCACAGCGCCACCGTCGCCCGGCCAGGGTCGATCTCCTGCCCCTCCTGGGTCACCAGCCGGAACCGGCCGCGCACGAGGAGCGGCCCGTCCTCGCAAGGAGTCACGGTCACTTCGCCGTCACCGTCGGTACGCATTCCGGACACCTGCCCAGGCCGTCATCGCGAAAACTCACTCACCGTGACGCTTCACTGGTGTCGCGAGACCGTTCAGAGGTCGGATCGTGATCCTGGCGCGACCAACCCCCCGGGGTGCCGCCGTAACGTCCAGCGAGTGCCCGAAATGGAGCCGAACGTCACCAACGCCCCAGCCCCTCTGCCGCAGCGTGACAGTGCCGATCGCTGCCCCAGTGTCGACTCCGGGCGGCGCTGCGTCCTGCCGACGGGTCACCACAGCCCGCATGTCTATCCACCGTCGGAGCCGCACCCCTGACGGAGTGGCCCGTGCCGCCTGATCCCCCGGTCCGCCGGTCATGATCCCTGGAGACCGTAAAGGGCTTGTGCGGACTGGACAAGCAGGCATTCGATCAAAGGCGGCGTGGGCATCAAGCCGCCATGCACAAGATTTTTCAGCGCAGGTCACTCCTGCTTGCGGCCGTTATCCCAGCTCTGCTGGCCGCGGGCTGCGCGGCCGGCGGCGGCACGGAGGCCATGGGGGGCGCGGCGAGCCCCGGCGCGCCGACCACGGACATGAGCTCGATGCCGATGGAGAGCGGCTCTCCGACGGAGACCCGGATGGAAAGCAAGGACACGCCGAAGGGAACGGTCCAGCGCTACTTCGCCGCCCTCAAGGTGGGCAGTGTGGACGCCGTCGTCGCGCTGTTCGGCCCCGACGGGCTGGCGGCCGTGCAGGGCTCGGACACCGCCGAGGGGACCGACGCCATCCGCAAGCTCTACCAGCAGACGCTCACCGGGCCCCAGTCGGGCACGTACACGATCGAGGAGGCGGAGAAGTTCGGCGACGAGTACGCCTTCGTCCGCGCGACCAGCGAGCAGGACAGCCAGAGCACCCGGGAGTTCTTCATCCTGGAGAAGTCCGGCGACGGGTACAAGATCGATCGCTTGATGAGCAACCAGGCGTCCTGACCCCGCGGGGTCCTCTTCGGCGAGCGGTGGCGGCCCGGCCGGCGGCCACCGCTTCGTCATGCCGCGGGGCCTCCGCCGGGAACCTCGGGGCGCCGCAGGGTGTACCAGCATCATGAAGACGATCGCGAGAGCCCTGACCTGCCTGCTCGCCCTCGTGCTGACGGCCGTGGCGACACCGGCCCAGGCCGCCGGGAACTGGGCGGTGACGTACCTGGACCCGCTGCCGGCGCGGTTCGCCGCCGGCACGCCGTACACGCTGGGGTTCTGGGTGCTCCAGCACGGCAGCCATCCGTACGCGGGAGACCTCGGGCCGACGGGACTGCGGCTGACCGGGCGGGGCGGCGAGGTCCTGACGTTCCCGGGGACGCGGCTGCCCGAGGCCGGGCACTACGCGACGTCCCTCGTCGTGCCGAGGGGGACGTGGCGGGTCGAGGGGATCCAGGGGCTGTTCCAGCCGCACCCGGTCGGCACGCTCACCGTGCCCGGCGGGCTGGAGGTGACCCCGCCGTCGCGGGAGGCGATCCCGTCGAAGGTGATCCCGGGCCAGGACTACTGGGGGCAGATCCGGCCGCCCGGCTTCCCGGCGGGCAAGGGGACGACGGTCGTCCCCGCGCCGGACACGTCACCGCCGGCAGAACGGCCGGACGCGGCGACTCCGGGGGCTTCGGAACTTTCCGGGGTCTCCAGGGCGGCGGCTCCGGATGACCGGCCCGTCGCGGGCGGCGGTTCGTCCGGCTCGGGGGGTGGCGGCGTCCCGCCGTACACGCTGGTGATCGCCGCGGTGGCGGGGGCGCTGCTCGCGCTGGCGGCGCTGCGCCGCCCGGTGCGAGAACGGCGCCGCCCCGACGCGGACGGCGACACCGTGACCTTCCCGGGCTGAGCACGCCCCCACCCTGAACACGCGCGGCTGAGCGCGACCGGACCACTGGGCACGGCCGGACGACTGAGCGCGCCCGGACGACCCGACGGCCGGGTGTGCTCAGAGCGGGGGCGGAGGCGGGGGAGACAAGAGCGCGTCCAGTGTGCGGACCAGCGTCTCTCCCGCCTCCTCGCGCGCCAGCCGACCGGCCTCGACCTCGCCCGCCGCCGTGTGCAGGATCCCCAGGAACGTGCTGACGAGCCA
This sequence comes from Nonomuraea sp. NPDC050691, assembly GCF_040654455.1. NCBI lineage: Bacteria > Bacillati > Actinomycetota > Actinomycetes > Streptosporangiales > Streptosporangiaceae > Nonomuraea > Nonomuraea sp. NPDC050691. Next base: position 14,259 of record NZ_JBFAIA010000026.1, on the reverse strand, counting down.
GGTCAGCGGCAGATCGGTGCGGAACGCGCCCTCGTCGCGGCCCCGGGCGATCAGGCGCTCCACCCGGCTCAGCGGCTCGGCGTGGCGTTCGCGGACCCGCTCGGCGGGCAGCGCCGCGTCGGCCGCCAGGAACAGCCGGCTGTGCTGGCTCAGCACGTCCCAGGACGAGCGGACCAGCGCGGCCAGCGCCTCGCGGGCGGACGGCGTGTCGAGGTCGAGCCCGGCCAGCGTCGTGTCGGCCAGTTCGACCGTGTGGCTCACCACCGCTTCGACCAGCGACTCGCGGGAGGGGAAGTGGCCGTAGAGCGTCACCCGGCCGACGCCGGCCTCCTTGGCGACCTGCATCACGCTCGCGCCCGGGTCGGCGCTCAGCACCCGCCGCCCCGCCTCGAGGATCGCGGCGATGTTGCGCTCGGCGTCGGCCCGTCTGGTCCCCATACGGCGAGCCTAGTGGCGCGTCCCGCGAGCCACGGTCACCGGCGGACGATCACACCTCCCACGCGCACCCGACGGGGTCATGGTTCACCTGCCCGCGCGCCGGGGTGCCGGCCGACGAGCCCGCCGGCACGTCACAGCTCACGCTCGTGCATGTCGAGGATCGCCATGGACAGCGCCACGGCCCCGGCGGCGTCGCCGGACTCGATGGCGTGCAGCAGGTCCCAGTGCGAGGTGTCCGGCTCGCGCGTGGTCCGGCGCACGTCGCGGACGCTGTCGCGGACGGCCTCGCCCATGCTGTGGTAGAGGTCGGCGAGCAGCGGGTTGCGGGCCGCGTCCGCCACCCGCAGGTGGAAGGCGGCGTCCGCGTCGGCGAACCCGTCGAGGTCGTTCGCCTCCCCGGCCGCGTCCCTGCGCTCCAGCGTCTCCCGCAGGGACGCGAGGTCGTCGTCGGTGCGCCGGACCGCCGCCAGCCGGGCCGCCACCAGGTCGAGGCCGCGCCGCACGTCGATGATGTCCATGGCGGCGGCGCGGTCGAGCCGGCGGCGCAGCGCGATCCGCGACTCGTCCGTCGCGGTCACGTACGTGCCGTCGCCCTGGCGGGTGGTCAGCAGCCCCGCGTGCGCGAGCACGCGCACGGCCTCGCGCACCGAAAGACGGCTCATGCCGAGACTCGCCGCGAGCTGCGCCTCGGACGGGATCTTCGTGCCGACCGGCCACGCCCCGCCCGTGATCTCCTTGCGGAGCTGCTCGATGGCGGCGTCCACGAGCGAGGTCCGGGAGACGTTGCGCATGCGTCCTCTTTCCTCAGGTCCGGGGCCTCAGGACAGGGGCCTCCGGTTCGGGCCCTCCAGCCTAGACGCGCGCGCCGCTCGGCTCCCTATGGACGGGCGTCTCCGTACATGCGGAGGAGGGTTGCGCGGTGGCCGGACAGGCGTCTCCACCCGTACGGACAGGATCTTGTCAGGCCTTCGGGCGGGTGAGAGATTGCCCGGGGGACTTAACCCCATTCCTGTCACGCCCCACCTTTTGTCACGGAGGACACGCGTGTCGCAATTACGCCCGGCCCTTCTGGCGGTCGCCCTCACCCTGGCGATCGCGCCCCCCGCCCAGGCGGCGGCCGGTCCCGCCATCACCGTCGAGAACGGCCGCACGCAGCCGGTCTTCTCCTACGCCGACGCCGTCCGCGAGCACGTCTACGTCGAGTCGAGCGTCGACAGCGACGCCGACGGCCGGCTGGACCGGGTACGCGTCGACATCATCCGGCCGAAGGAGTCCGGCCCCGGACTCAAGGTGCCGGTGATCATCGACGAGAGCCCGTACTACGACAACTCCGGACGCGGCAACGAGGCCGAGCGGAAGGCCTACGACTCCGCCGGCAATGTCACGAAATTTCCGTTGTTCTACGACAACTACTTCGTGCCGCGTGGCTACGCCGTCCTGAACGTCGACATGCTCGGCACCACCCGCTCCGACGGCTGCCCCGACATCGGCGGCAAGGCCGACGTGCTGGGCGGCAAGGCGGTCGTCGACTGGCTGAACGGCCGCGCCCGCGCCTTCCGCGCCGACGGCACCCCCGCCGCCGCCGACTGGACCACCGGCAAGGCCGCGATGATCGGCAAGTCGTACGACGGGACCCTCGCGAACGCCGTGGCCGCCACCGGCGTCAAGGGCCTGGAGACGATCGTGCCCATCTCGGCGATCAGCTCCTGGTACAAGTACCAGCGCTCCAACGGCGTCGTCTACAACTACGACTACGCCTCCTGGCTCGCCAACTACGTCGACACCGACCCCGAGGCCAAGTGCCAGGCCGTACGGGACCGGATGGACGCCGAGGACGGCGACGACACGGGGAACCACAACGCCTTCTGGGCCGAGCGCGACTACATCTCCGGCCTGCTCGGCGACGCCTCGAAGGTACGGGCCAGCGTCTTCGTCGTCCACACCGTGAACGACCTGAACGTCAAGCCCGACAACTTCTCCACCTGGTGGGACGCCCTCGCCCGGCGCGGCGTGCCGCGCAAGATCTGGGTCGGCCAGTACCAGCACGTGGACCCGTTCGACTTCGAGGGCCGCCGGGACCTGTGGGTCGACACGCTGCACCGCTGGTTCGACCACTGGCTGCTCGGCGTGCGCAACGGCATCATGACCGAGCCGCGCGCCGACGTGCAGACGGGCCCCGCGACCTGGATCACCCAGCGCGACTGGCCGGCGCCGCTCGCGGCCAGGCTGGCGCTGCGCCCGTCCGCCGACGGCACGCTCGGGCTCCGGCCGGCCGCCCGGGGCGCCACCGCCTCGTTCGGGGACGTGGCCATGGACGAGGCCGACATGATCGCCGACGTCGGCACGGCCAAGCCGGGCCGGGTGGCGTTCACCACCGGGCCGCTCCCGCTCGACCTGCGCCTGTCCGGCACCCCCACGGCCGACCTCACGGTCAAGCTCGACAAGCCCACCTCGAACCTCACCGCCCTGCTCGTCGACTTCGGCGACGCCACCCGGGTGGACTGGCGGCGCGGCCAGGGCATCACCACGCTCACCGAGGAGGACTGCCACGGGGAGAGCACCACGGCCGACGACGCCTGCTACAGGAAGATCGTCACCAACGTGGCCGAGCGGCCCGTCGAGATCGTCGCCCGCGGCTGGATCGACGTGCAGAACCGCGCCTCGCCGAGCAAGCCGTCCCCGCTGCCGGTCGGCACGTTCGGCAAGGTCAGGTGGCAGACGCTGCCCCAGGACTACACCTTCGCGAAGGGGCACCGGCTCGCGCTCGTGGTCGCCGGCACGGACAGCACCTACAGCGAGGAGCCGGGCACGGGCGCGAACGTGACGCTCGACCTGGCGGCCAGCACGGTGTCGATCCCGTTCGTCCTCGGCACCCCGCTGGCGGACGTGCCCAAGGACCGGGCCACCTTCCGCGGACCGGCGCGAGTCGAGCTGCCGGAGGCCGAGCCCGAGTTCAGCTTCTTCTGACGCGGTGCCCGGCTCGTTCTCGTTCCGGGTGAGGACCGGGACGAGGACGGGCCGGGCGGGTCCTGTGCTACCTGCCCACCGAGCGTGCCCCGCGGGACACGCCTCAGTACCGGACGCAGTTGCTCCAGTGGCCGTTGCCCTCCCCGTCGATGACGTACGCGCCCGGGTCCTTGGCGACCGTCCAGGAGACCCGCAGCCGCAGCGTCCCGCCGGTGGTCGTCGTGCCGGACGTCCTGCGGCCGTCTCCTCGTGCCACGCCGACCCAGCGCACGACGATCGTGCCCGTCTGCGTGACCGGCCGGCCGTGGCAGCCGGGCCGGGCCGCGGGCACCTTCACCCGGAACGCGCGGCCCGACACCGTGATGCCGCCCGTGCCGCCCGCCGAGACGACGCGGCACGTGCCGCCCTTGCAGGAGAGCGCGAACGTACCGGTGCGGCGGGCGCCGAGCTTGACCGACACCGGCGACAGGGACGCGACCGGGGCGTGCGGCCGCGGCAGCGTCACCGGCTGCTCGCGTCGCGTCCCGGCCGGCTCCCGCGTCACGCGGTCCGTGGGGTTTCCGGTGGCGGAGCGCTTGGCGGGCCGGTCGGCCGGGCTCATCGTGCCGGCCACGACCGGGCTCTCCCGCCGACCGTCCGCCGTCCCCTCGGTGCCGGACGGGCCGGTCGTGGGGTGCGCCGGGGACCCTGCCGCGGGGGTCACGGCGGGGGCCGCGGGCGCGGCGGGAGGCACGGCGGCGGGCTCCGGCGGGGGCACGGGCACCGCCGGGTCAGGGGACGGGCGGCCGTCCGGCGACGGCGTCCGGGCCGGGTCCTCGGCGCCCGTCTCCGAGATCGCCGGCATGTGCTGGCGGGCGTTCAGTCCCGACCAGGCCAGGCCCGCGACCAGGAGCCCGACACCGACCAGCAGGCTCACGCGGGCCACGGTCCGCACCGTGACGCCCGATTCGCCGTCGGCGAGCTCGGGGCGCTCCAGCCAGAACTCGTCGGGGCCGCCCGCGTGCAGCTCCACCACGTGGCCGCCGTTTGCGGGGCCCGGCTCGTAGCGGAGCGGCGCGGTGAACGGCGGGGCGCCGGCGGCCGGGCCCTCACCCGGGCCGTCGGCGCCGCGTCCACGGGCCCACCCCGGCACGCCGTCCCCCCGCCCACCGGCCGGGGGGATGACGGTGTCCTCGGGGGCCCGGCGCGGCCCGGGGATGGTGATCACTCCGTGCACCCGGCCGGAGGAGGGCGGGACCCGCCGGCCCGCCTCCGGGGGGACCGAGCCCGGGCCGGTGGTGGTGGCCGGGTCGGTGGTGGCCGGTCGAACGGGGGAGGGGCGGTGCTGAGGGGAGGCGGGGGTGGCGGATCCGTTGGTGGGCCGGTGGTGCTGGGAGGGGGTGGCGTCGGTGGAGCCGTTCCTCGGGCGGGCGGCGGGCGGGGCGTCGGCCATGACCGGGGCGCTCAGCGGGACGGCCCGCTTCGGGCGGGGGGTTCCGGCCACCATGCGGTCCGTCGGCAGACTCGTGGGCGCCACGCGCGCCGCCGGGGCCGCCACCGGCCGGGCCGCGGGTGCGGGGGCAGGCGAGGGGGTGGCGGTACGCATCGGGGGCACCACCGGCCGCGCCACCTCGGCAGCCACCTGCGCCGGGGCCGCGGCGGCGGGTGGTGTGAGGGGACGCGCTTCGCTGGGGTGCGAGGCGGCGGCGGGTGGGGTGGCAGGGCGTGGCGTCGGCGCGGTGGTGGGGGGTGCCGGGGTGGGGGGAGGGGTGAGTGGGCCATCGTCCGGGTGGTGCTCCCATGGCGGGCCACCTTCGGCCCGGCGTGAGGGGGCCCGCTCCTGACCGGCCGGGCCGCTACTGCTGATCCGGTCACGAGCGGACGCCGCTGGAAGGTTCCGGTACGGCACGCCTCCGCGGTTGCGGCGGACGATGGCCCAGTCTTCGGCCGGATCCGGCGACCAGGCGGGGGACTGGTCGGCCGGGTCCGGGGTCCAGGCGGCGGTCTGGGCGGCCCCGCCTGGGGTCTCGGTGGCGGGCGCGGACGGCCCGCCACGGGTCACGGTGGCTCGCGCGGCGGCCAGCCCCGGGACACGCGCGGCCGGCTCTCGCGGGGTGACGGCCGGCGACTCCGGTCGCGGGACGATGTCCGGGGGCCCCGGCCGGGCGTGCTTGCTGGGCGGGCGGTGCGCGGCCGGGTCAGGTGTGTGCTCCGGGCCGGCGACGGCCGCGCCCGCCGCCGGCCCGGAGCTTTCCCAGGTCCCCGTCGTGGGGCCGGGGACCGGAGAGATGGGCGGCGGCGCGGGCTCGGCGAGCCCGCGCGCCTGCGCCGGGAAGCCGTCCGCCCGCCACAGTCCCGCCTCGTCCGGCAGGGGAAGCGCCCAGGCGAGCTGCCCCTGCAGCGTGCCCGGCGCCGAGGAGATCGGCATCTGGCGCAGCAGCGTGTCGGCCACCATGACGCGCGGCGCGCCCTGGCAGAGGTCGCAGTGCGCGATGTGGCGGCTGATCCGCGCGCGGGTGCGCCGCCCGGGCGCCGACGCCCAGTCGTTCACCCGCGACTCCAGCGCGGCGCATCCGTGGCGGGTCCTGGCGGCGATGACGGCGGCGAACCACTCCTCCAGCCCGTCGGCCGCCTCCAGCACGATCGTCTCCACCTCGTCGACGTCCGCCGCGAAGATGGTGGCGATCTCGTCGTGCGTCAGACCGTGCCGTACCGACAGGTCGAGCAGCTCCCGGTGCGCCGGGGCGAGCGCCCGCAGCGCCTCGGGCAGCAGGTCGGCCATCCGGCCGGGCCGCGACCAGGAGCCGACGCTGGTGGGGGTGGACAGGTACGCGCGGTGCGCCCTGGCCAGCGCGTACAGCCAGGGCCGCAGCGGCGACGACTCGTCGACGCGTTCGGCCCAGGCGTGCGCCGACAGCAGGGTGCCCGCGACGGCCAGTTCGGCGTCGCTCGACGACAGCTCCGTCCGGCAGTAGTCGTACAGGTGCGGCCCGTAGCCGTCGCACAGTTCGAGGATGGCCTCACGTGCGTCCTCCGACAGGGTGCGCCACATGGGGGTCGCATCTCCTCTCCGTGGTTCGGGCATCGGGTCCGGCGTCGGGGCGGCTCCGAGGTCAGCGGGGAAGCTGTTCGGCGATCTCCGTGGCCCAGTACGTGATCACGCTCCCGGCGCCCGCCCGGCGGATCGAGGTGAGGCTCTCGAGGATGGCGCGGTCGCGCGTGAGCCAGCCGTTGGCGGCGGCCGCCTCGATCGCGGCGTACTCGCCGGAGACCTGGTAGGCGGCCACCGGCACGTGGACGGCGTCGGCGACGCGGCGCACCACGTCGAGGTAGAGGCCGGCGGGCTTGACCATCACCAAGTCGGCGCCCTCGTCCACGTCGAGCAGCACCTCGCGCAGCGACTCGCGCAGGTTGGCGGGGTCCTGCTGGTGGGTGGAGCGGGTGCCGGTCAGCCGCGACTCGACCGCGTCGCGGAACGGGCCGTAGAACGCGGAGTCGTACTTGGCGGCGTAGGCCATGATCGGCACGTTGTGGTGGCCGGCGGCGTCGAGGGCCCGGCGGATGGCGCCGACCTGGCCGTCCATCATGCCGCTGGGCGCCACCATGTGGGCGCCGGCCGTGGCCTGGGCGACGGCGACGCGGGCGTAGGCGGCCAGCGTGGCGTCGTTGTCGACGTCGCCGCGCTCGTCGAGGACGCCGACGTGCCCGTGCTCGGTGTACTCGTCCAGGTTGACGTCGCCGATGACGACGGTGGCGTCGCCCACCTCGGAGGCGACGTCGGCGAGGGCGAGCTGGGCGATGCCGTGCTCGTCCCAGGCGCCGCGCCCGTCGCTGTCCTTGCTCTCCGGGATGCCGAACAGCAGCAGCCCGCCGACGCCGGCCCGCACGGCGGCCGCGGCGGCCTTGCGGACGCTCTCGCGGGTGTGCTGGACCTGCCCGGGCATGCAGGTGATGGGACGGGGCTCGTCCAGGCCCTCGCGGACGAACAGCGGCTGGATCAGGTCGGCGGGGTGCAGGCGGGTCTCGGCGACCAGCCCGCGCAGGGCGGGGGTGCGCCGCAGGCGGCGGGGACGCTCGGCGGGATAGCTCATGGTCAGTCTCCGATCACCTTGCCGAGCAGGACCCGCTCGGCGTGCTGGACGGCGGCCTGGGGCGGGCGCCGCATCCAGTAACCGGCGTTGCTGCGCGCGGTGATGTTGAGCGCGCGCAGCTCGCACAAGTGCTCCGCCGTCTTGATGGCCAGCCCGCCGGGGTCGATGACGGGCAGTCCGTGCAGTTCGTGGACGCGCAGGTGGACGAGGATCACGTTGGGGATGCCCTCGGCCGGCACCAGCCACTGCGCGCCGGCCTTGGCGGCCTGGCGCGCGGCCTTGGTGTAGGCGTCCAGGAACGGCTCGAAGTCGTGCGCGAGGGCCCGCTGCACGACGTCCGCGCCGCGCTCGACGATCTGGTACGAGGCCAGCTCGGCGCCCGCGGCCCGGATGTTCTCGGTGATCGGCTCGGCCAGGTGCGGGATGAACCCGAGGACCCCGAGGCGGTGACGTTCCATCCGGGCGGCCTGCCAGACGGCGTCGCCGTAGCCGACGACGGGGATCGACACCCGGCTGCGGGCCGCGGCCAGCCCCGGGTCCTGGCCGGCGCCGCTGATCCAGGCGGCGCAGCCGTCGCGCTCGGCGGTCACGGCGGTCTGCGTGAAGTAGTGGCCGAACAGCAGGCCGATCTCGCCGTAGCCGACCAGGTGCTCGGGCAGCGCGGTGCCGTACGTCTCGGCCGGCAGCGTGTGGATCTCCACGGTCGTGCCGGGGGCGGACACCAGGGCCAGGTGTTCGGCGTACAGCTTGTCCAGAAGCGGCGTGCGGCCCTCGACGGTGTGTTTCTGGAACCAGATGCGCATGTCAGCTCTGCCTCACGGGGTGGGGGACGGGGTCCAGCACACGGTCGGGGCCGCGCCCGGGGGCCCGGCCGGGCAGGGTGTCGGCGGTGCTCGCGGGCATGCCGCCGGGGAGGGTGTCGAGCATCGACGCCTGCGCCAGGTACACGCGGGTGGCCTCCGGGTCGCCGGCGATGGCCCGCAGCCCCGCCATCGCGGCCGCCAGCCGGGAGGTGTCGCGGTCCTGCACGCCGGCCACGCGCGCCTCGCTGCGCGGGATCACGTGTTCGAGCAGGACGTTGCGCCGCCGCGCCGCCCACGCGTCCAGCGCCGCCGGACCGGCGTGCCCGGCCGTCACCTCGGCCAGCACGGCGCCGAGCTCGACGGCGTCGTGGATGCCGGCGTTCATGTTGAGCCCGCCGGCCGTGGACGTCAGGTGCGCCGCGTCGCCCGCGAACAGCACCCGGCCGCACCGGAACGAGCCGAGCACCCCGCGGGACAGGCCGTACCGGTCGGCGCCGATGACCCGCACCGGCCGGCTCACGCCGGGCAGGGCCCGCCGCACCAGCGCGGCCACGCTGGAGGTGGCCAGCGGATTGCGGGCGTCGCACGGGATGCGCACGACGATCCGCCAGTGGTCGGGCAGCGCGAGCAGGCTGCACGACTGGCCCACGTCGCGCACGTACGTCAGGGGCGCGAGGCGCGGCAGCAGCTCGTCCAGCGGCGAGTCGGTGAAGACCCGCAGCGCCTGCGTGGGGTAGGCGGCGCGGGGGAACGGCAGGCCGAGCGAGCCGCGCACGGTGCTGTGCGCGCCGTCGGCGGCCACCACGTACTTGGCCCGCGCCCAGCTCTGCCCGATGCGCAGCCGCACGCCGGTGCCGCCCTCGGCCACCCCGTCCACGGCCGTGCCGAACCGCACGTCCGCGTCGGGCTCGGCCTCCAGCGCCGCCAGCAGCAGCGGGGTGAGCGACGACTGCTCGGCGTGCAGCCGGTACGGGTGCCGGGTCAGGCCGTCGAGGCTGCCCATCCCCATCTCGGCCAGGACCACGCCGCCCCGGTCGCGCCACTGGACGCGGTCCACCACGCGGCCGCGGGCGATGAGCGGCTCGGCGACGCCGAGGTCGTCCAGCAGGTCGAGCGTGGCCGGGTGGAAGGTGGAGGCCCGTGACTGCCTGGCCAGGCCCGCCTCCCGCTCGAACACGGTCACCGGCACGCCCGCCCTGGCCAGGGTGAGCGCGGCCGTCAGCCCGACCGGGCCGGCGCCGACCACGACGACGCCGCTCATGTCCGCTGCCCCTGCACGGCAGGGCGGTGCGGGACGCGGCCCAGCGTGATCGGCATGCCCGTCGCCCGCGACAGCGCCCACCAGGAGCTGCACAGGTTCGAGGTGAGCAGGATCCGGTCGTTGCCGGCGCCGATCGACAGCAGCGCGGGCAGCGTCGACATGCCGGTGCCGCTGAACAGCACCACGGCGTCGTCCGGCAGGCCCGCCTCGCCGACCTGCTCCACCAGCTCGGCCGTGGTGACGTCGTAGGGCGAGAACCGGCCGCGCGCCCGCACGTCGACCACCCGGGTGACGTGCATGCCGGCCGCCTTCCAGAACCGCTCGGCCAGCTCCGTCAGCCACGGCTCGTACGGCGAGACGAGCACGATGTCCTCGGCGCCGATGTGGTCGAGCGCGTCCAGCGTGGCGAGGGTCGCCGAGGCGAACGGCACGCCGAAACGCGCGCTCAGCTCCTCGCACCGGAACCGGTCCTCCTCCGGGCCGAGCAGGTATCGCGAGCCGCTGCACAGCATGACGATCGCGTCCAGCGGCAGGTCGCCGAACGAGCAGATCATCGCGGGCAGCGCCTCGTTGTACGCCTCCAGCCGCTCCGGCAGCGTCAGCCCCGGCCGTACGGGGAACCGGGTGACGTGCATGTCGGCCCGCGAGCCCAGCAGCCGGGCCAGCTCCGGTTCGGCCGCCGGGTTGGCCGGGGGCACGATCACGCCCACTCTGCCGCGTTTCATGCGGTCCTCCCCGCGTCCAGGCCGAACAGCGCCCGCAGCGCGTCGGCGTACCGTTCGCCGAGGGGAGAGCCCGAGTGGCTGGTCAGGCGGGTCAGCGGCCCTTCCAGGAACGCGTCCACCACCCGCTGGACCGCGTCGCGCACCTCGTCACGCGCCGAGGAGTCCAGCTCCGGCGCCCGCGAGGCGAGCCGGTCCAGTTCGGCGTCCGCGACGGCGCTCGCCTTCGTACGCAGCGCCACCGCGACGGAGCCGGTCGCCGATGTCACAGCGACCGAGCCGGTCGCCGACTCCGCAGGGGCGGGCGCGGAACGGGGCGCCGGCACCGTGGTGATCCACGGCCTGTGCGGCACGGCGGCCCGGCGGGCGGGGATCGCGCCGCCGATCCCCCTGCGCGGGCGCCGGTCCGGCAGGACGGGCGCCGGGGCGAGTCCGGCCGTCATCAGCAACCCGACCAAGCCGCGGCCCAGAACGCCGCCTCACGCCGCTCCCGCGCGTCGTCATCCGTCTCGCGCCGGGTCCGCGCGTCGTCGGTGGTGTCCAGCCGCACCCCGGCCCGCTCGGCGCCGAGCAGGTGCACCGCGGCCCCGATCACGGTGTCGGCGAATTCCCGTTGCCGTTCCGCGGCGACCTCCGCCGGGCATTCGACCTTGATGGTGACCATGGTTTCCTCCATGCGCGTGGGGGGTTCAGGACGCGTGCGCGAGCGCCTGGTCGATGACGCTGATGGCCAGGTCGGACACCTGCCTGATGTGGTGCAGCCGGTGCACGGTGCGCTCGGCCTCCGCCCCGTCGACGGGCTCGTCCTCCGCCGGCCGGGGAGGCGGCGGCGCCTGCCTCTCCCTCCGGGCGGGGGCTCCGTAGGGGTGCTGGTACGGCCTGCGGATCTCGTCGGCGAGCATGGTCCACTCCTGTCAGCGCGGCTTCACGGGCGGATACACGGGACTGGTGGGGGTCAGAGCCGTTCGGCGGCCCGATAGGCGGACGGGGGGGCGGACAGGTCGCGGGCGCCGAAGCGGGCCAGCTCCTCCTCCGCCTCGTCGCGTACCTGGACGAAGCTGTCGCGCAGCTCGGCGAGCAGCCGGCGCAGCATGATCAGCTCCGCCTCGGCCTCGCGCCGCGACAGGCGCGGGGTCCTGCGGCGCGGCGTGCCGGCGACCCGGGCGAGCGCCACGGTGCCGACCACCACGGCCACGATCAGGCAGCCGGCCAACGCGGAGGCGAAGCCCGGCATCGGGCCGTCCAGCACCGGCTGGTCCACCAGGGCCGAGGCGCCGGCCACGCCGATCGCGCCGCCCAGCATGCGGGCCGTGTTGATGGCGCCGACGGCGGAGGCGTACTGGGTGGGGTGGGCGGCCATCGTGCCGACCGTGAACGTTCCGGTGGACAGGGCGCCGAACCCGCCGCCCAGCATGAGCGCGGCCACCAGCGTCCAGACGGTGGGATAGGGGTTGGCCAGCAGGAGGGCGCAGCCGCCGCCGAGGAGCAGCGCCCCGGCGTAGATGACCGCGTTGAGGCCGATGCGCCGCCCGGCCAGCATGGCCAGCGGGCTCCCGGCGATCATCGCGAGCGAGATGGGCGTCAGCCACAGGCCGATGGTGACGGGGTCGAACCCGGAGCTCTTCAGGTAGAGCGGGCCGAGCGCCAGCACCACGAACGAGGCCGCGCCGTACAGCAGTGACGCCCCGCCCGACCACAGGAAGCCGGGCCGCCGCCACAGCCGTATGTCGATGGCGCCGGCCGCGTGGCGCCACGAGGTGGCGATGGCCCCGGCCAGCAGGAGCGCGGAGGCGACCCCGCAGCCGATGGTGCGCACGGAGGTCCAGCCCCACGTGCCGCCCTGCGACACGGCCAGCACGGCCGCGGCGATCGCGCCGATCAGCAGCACCGTGCCGAACACGTCGGGCACGCGGCGCACCTGGCCGAGGGAGCGGGGCAGCGCGGGGGTCAGCATGAGCAGGGCCGCCGCCAGTCCGGCGCTCGGCAGGAACAGGCCGCGCCAGCCGTACTCGGCCACCAGCAGGCCGCCTCCGACCTGCAGCATGAGGCAGCCGATGCCCGACGAGGCGCTCCACAGCGCCACGGCGCCGGCGCGGCGGTTGGCGGGCAGCTCGCCCAGCAGCAGGCCGAGCGAGGCGGGGAACATCAGCGCGGCGCCGACGCCCTGCGCCAGCCGCCCGCCGAGGAGCAGCGGGAAGGATGTGGTCGCGATGACCGCCGCGGCGCCCAGACCGTACAGGGCCAGGCCGAAGGCGAGGACGCTGCGCCGGCCCAGCAGGTCGGCGAAGCGGCCCGCCGTGGCCAGCAGCGCGGCCACCGCGGCGAAGTTGATCGTGCTGACCCACGTGACCTCGGCCATCGGCAGGGAGGCCGCGATGGGGTCGCGGCTCAGCACGGGGATCGCCAGCGTCGTCGCCGTGCTGTCGGCCATGATCGCGATGACGACACCGCAGGCGATCAGGCGCAGGACGGCGAAGCGCCCCCGGACCTGGGGCCGGGGTCGCGCCACCGGCCCGACGAACGGGCCGGCGACGTGCTCGCGAACGGGCGTCAGGGTCATCGCGGCGTCTCCGCCAGGTCCCTGCGGGCGACGGTGACGGTCTCGGGCCGCGGCACCTCGGGACGGTTGGGCACGCTGGCCGCGACCATCCGCTCGGTGAGGCCGATGAGGCGGCCGGGCGCCCGCGTCCAGGAGCGGGCCGAACGGCCGGCGTCGGGCCCGACCAGCGACATGACGACCTGCGAGGCCAGCGTCAGGTGCTCGGCGCAGCGGCGGCTCACCTTGGCCTCTAGGCCGGTGACCTGCGCCAGGCGTAGCCGCAGCGCCTCCAGCGAGGCGGTGCGCTCCAGGCCGTCCAGCTCGGCGAGCCGGTCGGGCCAGCGCAGCTCGCGGCCGAGGTGGTCGCGGACCCGCGTGGCGATCTCGTCCGCGGGCACCTTCTCCTCGCGCAGCCGGGTGCCGAGCGCGTAGGCGGTGCGGGCGGTGCGGGCGTAGTCGGACAGCCGGCCCGCGAGGGCGGCGTCGAGCATCCGCGCCCGGTGGACCAGGCACTCGGCGCTCCAGCCGAGCACCATGAGCCGCTCGGCGGCGACCTCGGTGTACCAGCCGGCCAGCCGCAGCTCGCGGGCCATCCGGTGGTAGTGGACCCAGCGGTCGCCGTTGCCGTCCACCCAGACCTCCACGCCGCCGAGCGGCATGTTGGCCACGTGGACGCGCTTGTCACGCGGCGCCACCCGGGCGCAGATGCGCAGGATCACCCGGTCCGGTGCCTGCGGTGCCCTCGGCCGCCTGGCGAACCAGGAACCGGTCTGGGGATCGGTCACGTCCGGCCACCTCCTCGCCGGCGACTCTCCAGAACCGTCCGGCTGTCAAGTCTCACTTTCCACCTGTCGGTCCGATAGTGGCGTTCTGTGGGAAGATGTGTCAACTGACACTTTCCAGTTGGGTATGGATGCGCCTCCGGAGGTTTACGGACGCCGGAAGGCGCGCATGATCCCCGGATTCCCCTACGCTGAGGGTCCCCCGGGCGGCAGGAGGCGCGGAGTGGCGAACATCGCCGACAGGCTGGACCTGGCGCTGAGAGAGCGGGGGCTGAGCGGCGCGCAGGTGGCCGCCGAGCTGACCGAGGCGGGCATCCCCATCACCCGCGCCTACGTCAGCCAGCTGCGCACCGGCAAGCAGACCAACCCCACCCTCCAGGTGCTGCGGGCGCTCGCCTCCTGCCTCCAGGTCAGCGTCGGCTGGCTGGTGGGGGAGGAGTCCCTGGGCGCCGCCTCCGCCGCGGTGGACGACCTCCAGTCACGCGCCGCCGCCCTCGGCGCCGCGGCCTCCGGGCTGTCCGACGGCTCGCTGGCCGTGCTGCGCGGCGTGATCGACCTGGCCCGCCGGGCCGAGGGGCTGCCCGAGAGCCCGGCGTCCGGGCCGCAGGCCACGCCCGAGGTGTCGGCGGTGCCGGCGGCCCGGACCACTCTGGCCCCGCCGGTCCGAGCCGCGCGCG
>NZ_JBFAIA010000025.1:0-64776 GCF_040654455.1 Nonomuraea sp. NPDC050691 | reverse complement strand
TCCCGGTAGACGACCGGGTTGATAGGCCGGAGGTGGAAGCACGGTAACGTGTGGAGCTGACCGGTACTAATAGGCCGAGGACTTGACCACAAAGCTTATGCTTTGGTGTGTGCTGCGCTCTGTTACTCTTCGCCGGGTCCAGAGCTGCGCCGCACTGAAGATCTTGCTCGCGTCCACTAGGCAATTCTGAGACAGCAAGCGGTGCTTGTGTGTTTCAGAGGGTTACGGCGGTTATGGCGGGAAGGAAACACCCGGTTACATTCCGAACCCGGAAGTTAAGCTTCCCAGCGCCGATGGTACTGCACTCGGGAGGGTGTGGGAGAGTAGGTCACCGCCGGACAATCTTTGGAGAAGGGGTTCATGCGAGCCCGGTTTTATACCGGGGCTCGCGTGGGCCCCTTCTCGCATGTCCGGGATCAGTTCGCGCACGCGGCGGCGTAGACGGTTTCAGGAGAGGAATCGTCGGGTCGTCGACTGCCCTGTGGCGCACGTTATGTGTCGGCCCGCATTTCCCGTCGGGCGTTTCGAATTGTGAACTGCCTTGCGGCGCACGTACTGCGACGCACGTTGTGTGATGCACGTTCGCGGGATGAGCACATCTCCTGAGTGACCTTTGCGGCAGACGCTTGGGAGACAGGCGCTCTCAGGCCGGCGTCTGAGACGCGTGCTTGCGCCTCCGCAGGCCGCATCATGTCCCGCGCGCAGCGGGCCTGGAACGCGGGCGTCGCTGCTTCCTCAGGCTTGGCGCCCTGTTCCGGGACTTCTGCGGTTCGGGACTTCTCCGGGTCGAGCGAGCAGGCCCATGTGAGGGAGTTGGCCCAGGTCCAAGCCGTCAGCAGTCGTCAGCTCAGCCCCGGGACAGGGCGCAGGCACAGCGACCCCCGGCTCAGGCCAGAGCGCAGTGAGGGCCAGCCTCTGGGCTAGAGCAGCCGGGGCTTGGGTGCCGGCCTCTCAGGCCAGAGTGGGGGCACCTCCGGCCCATGCAGGGCGCGCCCAAGAACAAGGCCGGCCGATGGCAGAAGAAGTCCGGGCCAAGGATGTGAAGAAGCTCGGGGCAAGGTCAGTGTCATGCGGCTGAGATCCGTCGGCAGTATTTGCCGTGAACGATGCTGCTGCCTGCCGGGGGCGCCCGGGAAACGGAAGCCTTTCGCTGGTTGGCGACGTGCTGCGTGGCTTCACCAGTCGAGGGTGACAGGCCGCTCGTGCCGTACTCCTTGGAGCAGGTCCTTCAGCAATGCGGCCAGCCCGGGTGGAAAGATCCGCTCTGTGGTCGCGTCGAGGTCGGTCGCGGTCCACCATCGGTGCCCAAGCCCGTCATCTCCAGCTCCGGAGATCTCCACCGTTGAGACTCGGGCGAAGAAGTACGTGTGCACGGTGTAGTAGTGGCTCGCGTGGACGGACCACTGTCCCGCGTTGACGGCCACCGGCTCGCCCAGGTCTCGGGGCTGGAGGATCAAGCCGGTCTCTTCGCGAATCTCCCGGGAAGCCGCCTGCACCGCCGACTCGCCTGGTTCGATCCCGCCGCCAGGGAGATGCCATGCGGGCTCGCGGGGCCAGGGGTCGGGCGGGACGAAGCGGAACATCAGCACGCGGTCGGCGGGGTCGGCGAGGATGACACGCGCCGTGGGACGGTTCTTGATCATTGGCCCGAGGGTACCTGTGAGGGACCTCCCCTGCCGCTGGTGCTGCGCCCTGAGAGGGCACCGCGCAGACGAATGAGCTTCACCCGCAGGGCACCTGGAGCAGCGTGTCGCCAACCCGGCACCGGTTTCCGGCCACGGCAAGGTACCGGGCCTCCGTGCGCGGGTGCCTCCATGTCGAGGATGTGGGGCGCGTGACGCTTCGCTGTCGAGAAATCTCGGCGAGTTACGGAAAACGGCCGCTACGCCTGCGGCGCGGGCGGCACACTGGTGTGCGGCGGCCATCGCGGGGTTCCCCTTCAGTCCAGGTCATGCACTCGAAGGATCGTGCGATGGCCGTCCTCATGTCCTCACACGCCTCCTCGTACGCCCCGAACACGTCCGGCGGTGTCAGTGCTCGGCGGCGTCCTGGAGGAGCGGCTCGATCCGGTACGGGATCTGCGTGGAGAGCGCGATCGTGCTGTCCGTCCGCTGCACCGCTGGTGAGGCGAGGATGGCGGCGATGATCTCCTGCAGGTGTTCGGTGCTCTTGGCCACCACCCGGCAGAGCAGGTCGTGTTGCCCGCTCGTCCCGAGCACCTCCAGGATCTGCGGCACGGCGCGCAACGCCTGGACGGCCTCCGTCAGCCGCCCCTGCGCGATCTGCAGCCAGACGAACGCCAGAATCGGGTAACCGGCCAGTGCGGGCGAGACCGTGGGGCCGAAGTCCTCGATGACGCCCCGCGCCATCAGCTTCTCCACCCGTGCCTGCACCGTGCCGCGGGCCACCCCCAGAAGGCGGGCGGTCTCGGTGAGGCCGATACGGGGATGGGCCCGCATGGTCACCAGGAGCCTGGCATCCAGCTCGTCCACAACGGCCTCCTTGATGGCTGTGCGATTCGACCAGAAGATGGTGTATTGGTCGTGCGGAACTTAGCGTATCGACCAGTCGAATGCGGCGCTCTTGCCAGGATTCCGTGGACTTGCTGTCATCTGGAGCATGTTCGAGGAAGCGCAGTATTTCGCCCCGGTCGCGGAGCAGGATGACGGTTCGGTCGTGGTCGAACTCGCGTCCTCCCACCCCGGGTTCGCGGACCCTGTATACCGGGCCAGGCGCAACGCCATCGCGCAGCTGGCCGTGAACCACCGCAAGGGCATGCCGATCCCCGCCGCCGAGTACACCGAGCAGGAGCACGGCATCTGGGCCCTGGTCACCAGGGAGCTCGCGGTCAAGCACGCCAAGTACGCCACCGCCGAGTACCTCGAAGGGGTGGAACGGCTCGGACTGCCCGACGACCGGATCCCCCAGCTGGAGGAGGTCAGCCACCTGCTGTCGCCGCTGACCGGGTTCCGCTACCTGCCGGCCGCCGGACTCGTCCCGTTGCGCGACTTCTACGGCGTGCTGGCGGACGAGTACTTCTACTCCACTCAGTACATCCGCCACCATTCCGTGCCGTTCTACACGCCGGAGCCGGACATCATCCATGAGGTCATCGGCCACGCCAACGCGCTGGCCCACGAGCGGTACGCGGCCCTCTACCGGCTCGCCGGCGCCGCGGCACGGCGCGTGGAGAGCGACGAGGCGCTGGAGTTCGTGTCGAAGGTGTTCTGGTTCACGCTCGAGTTCGGCGTCATGAGCGAGGGGGCGGAGCTCAAGGCGTACGGGGCGGGCATCCTGTCCTCGTACGGGGAGATCGAGGAGTTCCGCGGCATGGACATCCGGCCGCTGGACCTTAACGTCATGGGCACCACCCAGTACGACATCACGAAATATCAGGATGTGCTGTTCCGGGCCGACTCGCTGCAGCACCTTGAGGATGTCGTGGGCGGGTTCTGGGAGACCTGCGACGACGACTCGATCGCCGAGCTGCTGGCCAGCGGGCGGGTTCAAGGCTCTCGCTGACACCCGCTGCCTCCCGCTCCCGACACCGGTGCCTCCCGCTACGTCCGGCTACCGCTCGCTACCTCCGGCTGTAGGCGCGTCCTGCAGGGTGTCCTCTGCAGGACGCTCCCTCCAGGACGCCCTCTCCAGGCGCCTCTGTGTCGCGCCTCTGTGTCGCGCCTCTGTGTCGCGCCTCTGTGCCGCGCCTGTGCAGGGCGCCTCTGGCGTCGCGCCTGTGCAGGCGCCTCTGTGGCGCGCTTGTGAAGGTGCCTCTGTGGCGGGCCTCGGCGGGGCGCCTCGGAAGGGCGGAGGTGGTTGAGCCGTCCGTCGTTTCGGGAGACGCCTCCTGCGGGCGCTCCAGGTAACGGCCAGCTGCAGGTGGTGTTGTCGCCTCAGCGTGCGGGTGGCTGCGGTGGCCGTGGTCGCTTCAGGTAACGGCCCCCCTGTGGGCGGCTGTTGTCGGGTTTGGCTAGCGGCATGTCGCGGTTTGTCGGGATAATCTGACAATGATCGTCGGCAGGGCGTTGCGCCGGGCCGCGCTGGTCACCCTTCTGGTGGCGCCGCCGGCCGCCCTCGCGCCGCCCGCCCTCACCTCGCCGGTCCCCGCGATCGTCGCCCTCAAGAGCCCCCAGCCGGGGCCAGGTACGAACTCCTTCATCGAGCTCACCCTCAACAAGGCCGCCGACGCCGAAGACGCCAAAGACGCCGAGAACGCGATGGGCGCCAAAGTCGTCAAAGAGGCCAACAAGAAGGCCGCCCCGGTCCCCGCCAAGACCCTGACCAAGCAACTCGACCGCTACCTCGCCGGTCGCTCCGGACCCGTCACCGCCATGGTGCGCGACCTCACCGACGGCCGCCTCTACCGCTACCACCGCGACGAGCGCCTGATCACCGCCAGCTCCGCCAAGGTGCAGATTCTCATGGCGCTCCTCCTCCGCACCCCCTGGCGCAAGCTGCCCACGGCGGTGCGCCGCGACGCCGACCTGATGATCCGCTACAGCGACAACCACGCCGCCGACCGGCTCTGGTCGCGTATCGGTGGTCCGGACGGGTTCACCAGGGCGGGCCGGGCATTCGGGCTGCGCCACACCTCGGGCGTGCCGGGCAGGTGCGTGGACCTGTACTGCTGGGGCATCACGCCCACCTCGGCCGAGGACCAGGTGCGACTCGTACGGGCCCTGGTGTCGGACCGTAGCCCGCTACCGGAGAAGGACCGGGAGCAGGTGCTGCGGCTGATGGGCCGGGTGGTCGCCGGTCAGGACTGGGGGATCAGCGCCGCCGCCTGCGGACGCGACCGTGTGGCGCTGAAGAACGGCTGGCTGAAGCGCGTGTCCACCAAGCGCTGGGCCGTCGTCACGGTGGGGCTGATCCGTGGGCGCGGCAAGGGGGCGGCGGGCCACGACTACGCGGTCGCGGTGCTCAGTGAGGGGGCCGCCGAGGTGGGGTACGGCATCGCGACGGTGGAGGGCGTGGCCAAGCGCGTCATGAAGGCGTTCCGTACGTGCCGTCGTTCATGATCGCAGCGCCGCACAGGTGAGCCGGGCCGGTGAGACCGGCCCGCGACCTCGGGGAGCCACCCCGCGTTCCGCCGCCTCAGGGCGTCGAGCCGGGGGTGACGAGCCGGTAGCCCACCCCGCGTACCGTCTGGATGAGCTGGTCGTCCTCGTCACCGAGCCGTGCGCGCAGCCGCTTGACGTGGACGGCGATCGTATTCGTGGACGTGCCGGCCCCCGCGTGCCACACGTGCCGCATGATCTGCTCCCGCGTCACCGTCCGGTCGGCGTTGCGCATCAGGTACAGCAGCAGTTCGAACTCCCGGAGGGGCAGGTGGACGACCCGTCCGTCCACGCGTACCTGGTAGGCCCGCACGTCCAGCTCGACGGAGCCGGCGGCGAGCACGTCGCGCTGCTCGGGGGAGGCCGCGTGGATGAACGGCAGCAGCTCCGGCACCCGGTACGGCCGGGCGACGCAGGCGGCCGCCCCGGCTGCGAGTGCCTGGACGGCCTGGTCGGCGTTGCCCTCGCCGACCCCGAGCAGCACGGGCACGGCCCGGGCGAGCCGGACCGCGCGGACGAAGTCGACGGCGCCGATGACCGGCAGGGTGGCCGCCGCCAGCACCACGTCGGGCTGGAGCGCGCCGGCCTGCAGGAGGCCCTGGGCGCCGTCGGGCGCGTTGGTGACGGCCACGCCCTCGCGTTCGAGGGCGTCGGCCAGGTCTTCGACGATCTCCTCGTCGGGGTCGGCGATGAGCAGTACGGGCCTGGTCCGCGTGTCCCCGTTCACCGTGGGTGCCGCCTGCTGGTGGGTCATCAGCCGAAGCGCCCGGTGATGTAGTCCTCGGTCGCCTTCTGCGAGGGGTTGGTGAACATCCGGGAGGTTTCGTCCATTTCCACCACCTTGCCCGGCTTGCCCTGACCGTCGAGGTTGAAGAAGGCCGTCCGGTCGCTGACCCGGGCCGCCTGCTGCATGTTGTGGGTGACGATGACGATCGTGTACTCGTCCTTGAGCTTGACCATGAGGTCCTCGATGGCGAGCGTGGAGATCGGGTCGAGCGCCGAGCACGGCTCGTCCATGAGCAGCACCTGCGGCTTGACCGCGATGGCCCGGGCGATGCACAGCCGCTGCTGCTGACCGCCCGACAGGCCCGCGCCGGGCTTGCCGAGCCGGTCCTTGACCTCGTTCCAGAGGTTGGCGCCCTTGAGCGACTCCTCGACGATGCCGTCGGACTCCGACTTCGAGACGCGGCCGTTGAGCCGCAGCCCGGCGGCCACGTTCTCGTAGATGGACATCGTGGGGAACGGGTTCGGACGCTGGAAGACCATGCCGATCGACCGGCGCACCGACACGGGCTCGACCGTCGAGCTGTAGAGGTCCTCGCCGTCGAGCAGGACCTTGCCCTCCACGCGCGCGCCGGGGATGACTTCGTGCATGCGGTTGAGGGTGCGCAGGAACGTCGACTTGCCGCACCCGGACGGGCCGATGAAGGCCGTGATCGAACGCGGCTCGATCGTCATCGACACGTCCTCGATGGCCTTGTGCGAGCCGTAGTAGGCGTCGAGGCCGGACACCTGGATCTGCTTGGACATTGCGCTGATTACCCCCTATCGGCCCCTGGCCGGCGAGCGCCACCAGGCGATGAGCCGCGCCACCAGGTTGAGCAGCATGACGATCAGGATGAGCGTGAGGGCTCCGGTCCAGGCCCGGTCGATGGCGGTGTCGTTGGGACGTGCCGCCTGGTCGAAGACGTAGAGGGGGAGCCCCATCTGCGGCCCGCTGAACGGGTCGTTGTTGATGGAGTCGGTGAAGAACACGGTCAGCAGCAGGGGCGCGGTCTCGCCGGCCACGCGGGCGACGGCCAGCATGACACCGGTGACGATGCCGGTGAACGCGGTCGGCAGCACGACCTTCACGATCGTGCGCCACTTGGCCACGCCCAGCGCGTACGAGGCCTCGCGCAGGTCGTTCGGCACGAGGCGGAGCATCTCCTCGGCCGATCTGACCACCGTCGGCATCATGAGGATCGACAGGGCGAGCGCGCCGGCCAGCCCGGAGAACGGCATGCCCAGGAACAGGATCCAGAACGCGAGGACGAACAGGCCGGTGACGACGGACGGGACGCCGGTCATGACGTCCACGAAGAAGCTGATGGCCCGGCTGAGCCGGCCGCCGTGGCCGTACTCGGTGAGGTAGATCGCCGTGAGCAGCCCGATCGGCACCGAGATGGCGGAGGCGAGCAGGACCTGCTCCAGCGTGCCGATGATCGCGTGGTAGGCGCCGCCGCCCGCGTCCCGCGCGCCGATGTTGCGCATGGAGTGGGTGAGGAACTCCATGTCGAACCGGGCGAGGCCGTTCTTGAGCACCAGCCAGAGCACCGAGATGAGCGGCACGACGGCCAGCGCGAACGCCAGATAGACCAGCCCCTGCGCCAGGCGGTCCCTGACGCGGCGGCCGGTCGAGATGTGCTGGATGGTGGTCATGCGCCGCTCCTCGCGTATTCCTTGCGGCGGTTGATGATCATGCGGGCGGCCATGTTGACGAGCAGGGTGATGACGAACAGCACCAGACCGGAGGCGATCAGCGCGCCCCGGCCGATCGGGGTCGCCTCGCCGAAGCCGTTGGCGATGTTGGCCGCGATGCTGTTGCCGTTCGGGGTGAGGATCTCGAAGGTGACGCCGAACGTGGCGGGGAAGATCAGGGCGACCGCGATCGTCTCGCCCATGGCCCGGCCGAGGCCGAGCATCGCGGCGCTGACCACGCCGGGGCGGCCGAACGGCAGCACGGCCATCCGGATCATCTCCCAGCGGGTGGCGCCGAGGGCGAGCGCGGCCTCCTCGTTCATCTTGGGGGTCTGGAGGAAGACCTCGCGGGAGATCGCGGCGATGATCGGCAGAATCATGATGGCCAGCACGACGCCGCCCGCCAGCATGGTCTTCCCGCCGATCGCGCCCTCGCCGGCGAACAGCGGGAACCAGCCGAGGTGCGCGTTCAGCCACTCCGACGGCGTCTTGAGCAGCGGCACCAGGAACGCCACGCCCCACAGGCCGTACACGACGCTGGGGACGGCGGCGAGCAGGTCGACCACGTAGCCGAGCGGCCCGGCCAGGCGGCGCGGGGCGTAGTGGGAGATGAACAGCGCCACGCCGATGGCCACCGGGGTGGCGATGACGAGCGCGATGGCGGAGCTGAGGACGGTGCCGAAGGCGAGAGCGGCGATGCCGAAGACCTGGCTTCCGTTCGGTTCCCAGGTCAGCTCGGTGAAGAAGTTGCCCTTGTTGGCCTGGAGTGCGGGAACCGCCTCGCTGATGAGGAAGACGGCGATGGCCGCCATGATCACCAGCAGGAGGATGCCCGCGCCGGTGGCGGCGAAGCGGAAGGGTGCCTCACCGTGGCTGCGCCGCGAGGCGGGCCGGCGCGTGGCCGGCCCGCCCCCACGGGTACGGACGTCAGTCGTCATCGGTGATCAGGAGATCGCCTCGACGGCGGAGCGGACCTTGGTGAGCAGCTCGCCCGACAGCGGCGCGTAGCCCAGGTCCTTCAGCGCGGTCTGGCCCTCGTCGCTGGCGGTGTAGGTGAGGAAGGACTTGACCAGCTTGGACTCGTCGGCCGACAGGCCCTTCTCGCAGGTGATCTCGTACGTCACGAGGACGATCGGGTAGGCGCCCGCCGTCTTGGTGGCGTAGTCGATGCCCAGCTTGAGGTCGTTGCCGGTGCCCTTGACCTCGGCGGTCTCGACGGTCTTGGCCGCGCTCTCGGGGGTCAGCTCGACGAACTCGCCCGCGCCGTTGGCCACCTTGGCCTTCTGGAGCTGGGAGTTCTCGGCGAACGACAGCTCGACGTAGCTGATGGCGCCCTCGGCGCCCTTCACCGAGGAGGCGATGCCGTCGGAGCCCTTGGCGCCCTGGCCCTTGGCCTCGGCGGGCCAGGCCTTGGCCGGCTCGTACGGCCACTCGGCGGTCGCCTTGAGGAACTTGGTGAAGTTGTCGCTCGTGCCCGACTCGTCGGCCCGGTGGAAGGCCTGGATCGGGGTGGAGGGCAGCTTGGCCTGCGGGTTGTCGGCCTTGATGGCCGCGTCGTCCCACTTGGTGATCTTGCCGTTGAAGATGGCGCCGATCGTCTTGGGCGACAGCTGGAGGCCGTCCACGCCGGGCAGGTTGTAGACGACGGCGATGGGGCCGGTGACCATCGGGATGTTGATGGCCTTGCCCGTCTTGCACCGGGCGTCGGCCTGCGCCGGCTCACCCTTGTCGTCCTTGAGGGCCGAGTCGGAACCCGCGAAGGCGACCGTGCCCTGGATGAACGCCTGCACGCCCGCGCCCGAGCCGCTCGGCTGGTAGTTGACGCTGACGCCCGGGTTCTTGGACTGGAAGTCCTTCTTCCACTGGTCGATCGCGTTGGCCTGGGCCGAGGAACCGGCGGCGTTGATGGTGCCGCTGAGCCCGCTGTCTGCGGCGCCGGTGGCGGCGGCCGAACTGGTGCTCGCGCTGCCAGAGGTGTTGTTGTCTGTGCCGCACGCAGCGAGCGAGAGCGCGCCGACGACGGCGACGGCGGCGAGCCGGCCTGCATACTTCACGGTTGGGTTCCTCCCACTTGGTCCTTAGTCGCCCTTGAAGCTATGCAGGCAAAGTGACTCACAACCCCTGACGAGGGTGAACGTTCGGTGAACGGGCCCGGTCGCCCCCATGATGGGGTTTATGACGTATCGCGTATGCCTGGTGTGCATGGGGAACATCTGCCGGTCACCGATGGCGGAGGTGGTTCTCCGTCACGCGCTGGAGGAGCACGGGCTGGCCCGCCGGGTCACCGTGGAGAGCGCGGGCACGGGCGGCTGGCACGCGGGCGACCCGATGGACGACCGCGCCCTGCGCACGCTGTCCGACCACGGGTACGACGGCTCGGCCCACCGTGCCCGGCAGTTCACCCGTGACTGGTTCGACCGCTACGACCTGGTGCTCGCCATGGACCGTGACAACCTCGCCGTCCTGCGCGGGATGGCGCCGTCCGGGGTCGAGGTGAGCCTGTTCCGCGCGTTCGACCCGGCGGCGCCCGAGGGGGCCGAGGTGCCGGACCCGTACTACGGGGGGCCGGAGGGCTTCGTGGAGGTGCTGGAGCTCGTGGAGGCGGCGGCCGAGGGCGTGGCCAAGCACATCGCCGACGAGATCGGCTGAAGGGCGGGCCGATGAGGTCGGCTTCGGCTGAGAGGTGGGCCGATGAGATCGGCTGAGGACCTGGGGGCCTCGCACGGCTGGCGGCTGCGGCGCGGCGTGCTGGACGACGGGCGCCAGGTGTTCGCCAAGGTGGGGGCGGCCTCGCCGGTGTTCGCCTCGGAGGCGGCCGGCCTCCGGTGGCTGGGCGAGGCCATGGACGTGCCCGAGGTGGTGGAGGTGGCCGAGGACCGCCTGGTGCTGTCGTGGGTGGACACGGAACCGCCCACCCCGGCCGCCGCGGAGCGGTTCGGGCGGGCGCTCGCGCGGATGCACCGGGCGGGGGCGCCCGCCTTCGGCGCGCCCTGGCCGGGCTTCATCGCCGACCTGCCGATGGACAACTCGGCCGCGGACGACTGGCCGGCCTTCTACGCCACCCGCCGCGTCCTCCCCTTCGTACGGCGGGCGCGGCTTCCCGCCGAGGACGTACGGCGCATCGAGCGGGCCGTGGAACGCCTCCCGGAGGCTGCCGGTCCGCCGGAGCCACCGGCCCGGATCCACGGCGACCTGTGGAATGGCAACGTGCTGTGGTCCGGCGGCACGGGTGTGCTGGTGGACCCCGCCGCCCATGGCGGGCACCGGGAGACGGACCTGGCCATGCTGGCGCTGTTCGGGGTGCCGTACGAGGAGCGGATCCTCGCGGCGTACCAGGAGGAGAGCCCGCTGGCCGACGGCTGGCGCGAGCGGGTGCCGCTGCACCAGCTCCATCCGCTGCTGGTGCATGTGGTGCTGTTCGGCGGGTCGTACCGGGAGAGCCTGATGCGGGCGGTGGACCGGGTGACGGTTCTCGGGCGGGCCGGGTGACGGGCCTCAGGCGCGGGGGGCGCGGCCCTCGTTGAGCCGTTTGATCACCTCGTCGTGCAGGAGGCCGTTGGTGCAGACCAGGCTGCCGCCCTCCAGGCCGGCGGTGCCCTCGACGTCGGTCCAGACGCCGCCCGCCTCCTCGACGATCACCGTCAGGGCCGCCATGTCCCACGGCGACAGCTCCGGCTCCGCCGAGATGTCGGCCGAGCCCTCGGCGACCATCATGTGCGACCAGAAGTCGCCGTAGGCGCGGGTGCGCCAGCAGGCGCGGCCGAGGTCGAGGAAGGGGCCGAGGCGGCCCGTCTCCTCCCAGCCGCCGAAGCTGGAGTATGAGAACGACGCGTCGCCCAGGGCGGAGACCTGCGACACCCGCATGCGGCTGGCCCTGGCCAGGCTCTTGCCGGTCCAGGCGCCGCCCTCCGTGGCGGCCCACCAGCGGCGGCCCAGGGCGGGGGCCGACACCAGGCCCACGACGACCTTGCCGTACTCCATCAGCGCGATCAGCGTCGCCCACACGGGCACGCCGCGCACGTAGTTCTTCGTGCCGTCGATGGGGTCGACGATCCACGACCGGGCGCCCCAGCCGGTCCGGCCGAACTCCTCGCCGACGACCGCGTCGCGCGGGCGGGCGCGGCGCAGCGTGCCGCGGATGACCTCCTCGACCGCCCGGTCGGCGTCGCTGACCGGGGTGAGGTCGGGCTTGGTCTCGACCTTGAGGTCCACGGCCTTGAACCGGCGCATCGTCAGGTCGTCGGCGGCGTCCGCCATCACGTGGGCGAGGCGTAGATCGTCGTTGTAACCCTGCACGGTTTGCCACGCTACCGTGCCGGGCCGCTCGCGCATCAGGGGCCCACGTCGCCTTTCCCCCTTTGTCGGGCCCCCGCGCCTTACGGGTGCTCCGGAACCCGCCCGACTACTCCTGGCGTCGTAGTCCGGCCGATCGTTGATCCCCGGGCGGTAGTGGCAGATGACTCCGCCCGCAGGACGCCCCTGAACAGCGTCTGGCCGACGATTGCGATCACGAGGACCGCGGCCCGCACATGAGGCGGATGCCGATGCGGTCATTGATCACGAGAGGGCGGGATGTTGTGAAGATCCGACTGGTGACTTGTGCGAGCGTGGCCGCGCTGGGGGTCGGCGCGGGCATGGTGACGGCGGTTCCCGCGCCGGAGGAGACGAGGGTGGTGCCGGCCGGTGGCACGAGCCCGTTGGCCGGCTTCGATCCCGCGAAGCTGAAGTCCGCCTTGGACGGCGTTCACGGCGCGGGGATGCCGGGGGTCTACGCCGAGGTGCGCGATGCCGGCCAGGTGTGGCGCGTCGCGTCGCGTATTCCTCCGGCGCAGAGGACTGAGTCGCGGTGACAAGCAGACAAGCAGCAGACGGAAGCGCGGTCATCGAGCCGGGTGCCCGGCCGGGGACCATCCTCGCCGCGGTGGCCGTCGTGCAGTTCATGGTGTCGCTGGACCTGTCGGTCGTGAACGTCGGACTCCCGCAGATCGCCGCCGGCCTGGGCTTCGGCGCGGTGGGCCTGACCTGGGTGATCCACGCCTATGCGCTCACCTTCGGCGGGCTGCTCCTGCTGGGTGGCAAGGCCGCCGACCGGTACGGTCGCAAGCGGCTCCTGCTGCTCGGGCTCACCTTGTTCGGCCTCGCCTCGTTCGTCGGCGGTTTCGCCCAGGAGCCCGGCCATCTTGTCGCCGCTCGCGCCGTACAGGGCATCGGGGCCGCCGCACTGGCTCCGGCCGCGCTGGCGCTGCTGACCGCGACGTTCCCCACGGGCAAGGCCCGCGTCCGGGCCTTCGGCATCTGGAGCGCGCTGAACGCCGCCGGAGGCGCCCTCGGCGTCCTGATCGGCGGCCTGCTCACCGAGTACGCCAGTTGGCGCTGGGTGATGTTCGTGAACGTGCCGATGGCCGCCTGCGCGCTGGCCATGGTCTGGCGGGTCGCCGCCGGCCCGCCGACCGCTCGCGCCGGCCGTCCGGACGTCCTCGGCGCCGTCCTGGCCACCGCGGGCATGACCCTGCTGGTGTTCGGCATCGTCCGCACCGACCAGTACGCGTGGACCTCACCGACCACCCTGACCACCCTGGCGGTCGCCGTCGCGCTGCTGGCCGCCTTCGTCCACGTCGAGCGGACCACCACCCGCGAACCGCTGATCCGGCTCGGCCTGTTCGCCAACCGCTCGGTCGCCGGCGCGAACGCCTACAACCTCCTCGTCGGTGCGGCCATGGCCTCGGCCTTCTACTTCATGTCCCTCTACCTCCAACGAGTGCTCGGGGTCGGGCCGGCCCTGACCGGGCTGGAGTTCCTGCCGTTCGCCCTCGGCGTGGTCGCCGGCTCCGTGCTCGCCGTCAAACTCGGCTACCGTCTCGCGCCGCGGACCCTCCTGGTCATCGGTGGACTGCTGACCGCGACCGGCTTGGCCTGGCTCGGCCTGATCAGCCCGGACGGTGCTTTCATCACCGACGTCCTGGGGCCCTCGATCGTCACCAGCGTCGGCTTCGGGCTCTGCCTCGGACCGGTCGTCTCCATCGCCACCGGCGGCGTCGCGCCCCACGAGACCGGTACCGCGTCGGGCCTGCTCAACAGTTCACGCCAGATCGGCGCCTCGCTCGGGCTGGCCGCCCTCGGCACCGTCGCGCACGACCACAGCGGCCAGGTCGTCACACCCGAGGCCCTCAACGACGGGTACGCGCTCGGTCTGACGCTCAGCGCCGCGCTCCTGGTCGCCGCCGCCCTCATCGCCCTCACCGTCCTGCGCCGGACCAGCCCGCCATCACGGGCTGAGCAGGCGCGCGATTCGCTCCCCGTCCGGAATTGACCAGCAGATCACTGCAGGAAGGTCGTCTCGGCATGACCGTCACCCCGATCGATCTCTTCGCGTCCTCTGTGCGCCTCGAACAAGACGGCAAGATCCACGCTGGGAAAGGAGCGACGGACTCCGGCCAGGACGGCTGGCAGCTCATGACCTTCCATGCGAAGACCGACGCCGACGTCCACGCCGACCACTGGGAGGTCCACCCCGAGGCCGAGGAGATCCTTTCCTGCCTCATCGGGAAGATACGCCTCTACCTCCGCCCGGAGGGGCCGGGACAACAGGAGGAAGAGGTCACGCTGACGGCCGGAACCGCGGCCATCGTCCCGCGCGGCCGATGGCACCGCATCGAGCTGGACACCCCCACCAACATCATGGCGATCACCCTGCCGCGTGGCAGCCGGCTGGAGAAGCGAACCGAACCCTAGGCACTCGCCGTGGACCAGCGGGCAGGAAGGAAGGTCGGAGAGGCGGCGTGCTCGTCAATCCCCGGCTCGGCTGCGCATCTGGTTACCCACCAGTAGCATCGGGGCATGACGCTCGACGCCGGAGCACTGCTGCTCCAGACCGTTCCGTTCGCCCGCACCCTGGGCGTCACCTTCGACCACACCGGGGACGGGCGCGCCGTGTGCCGCCTGACCGACCGCGCCGACCTGCACAACCATGTGGCCGGGCCGCACGCCGGGGCGCTGTTCACCCTCGCGGAGTCGGCCTCGGGCGCCGCCATGCTGTCGGCCCTCGGTGACCAGCTCTCCCGCGCGGTGCCGCTGACGACCGGCGCGACCGTCCAGTACCACAAGCTCGCCAAGGGCGACGTGGTCGCCGAAGGCCGCCTGCTCACCACGCGCGAGGAGGTGCTCGCCGAGTTGGACGCGGGCAAGAGGCCCGAGTTCGACGTCGCGGTGGAGATCAGGAACGCGGAGGACGTACCGGTGTGCTCGTTCACGTTCACCTGGACGCTGCGGCCCAACCGCACGTGACCACGGCGCGGAAGCCCTGAGCCCGCGAGCGCCTCGTGGGGTGGGGACAGGGCTGACTCGCTTGCCCGGTGGCGAGATCTTCGGTGGCGGGCGGGCTCGTCAGATGACACTGTCGGGCGACGTACACGCTGGTCAGGTGGCGAGACGTCCGGTGACGGGCGAGCTGGTCAGGTGGCGGGTCGGCCTGTGACGGGCGGGCCGGCCCGGGACGGGCGGGCCGGTCAGGTGGCGGGGGACTCGTCCGGGGCGCCCTCGCGGCTCGCCAGCAGGCGGCGGAGCGACTCCAGGCGGGCCGGGTCGGCGTGTCCCGCCGCCACCCATGCGTCCAGCGCGCACCCGTCACTCAGATGGGTGCACCCCTTGGGGCAGCTGACCGTGCCCTCCACCAGGTCGGGGAAGCTCGCGAGCACCGTCTCGACCGACACGTGCGCCAGGCCGAAACTGCGTACGCCGGGCGTGTCGATGATCCAGCCGCCCTCCGGCAACGCCAGCGCCACGGCCGACGTCGAGGTGTGGCGGCCGCGCCCGGTCACCGCGTTGACCTGGGAGACCGCCCGGTTGGCGTCGGGCACGAGCGCGTTGACCAGCGTCGACTTGCCCACCCCCGAGTGGCCCACGAGCACGCTGATGTGGCCCGCCAGGTGCTCGCGCAGCTCGTCCAGCGGGCCGCCCTTGTGCACCACGACGTGCGGGACGCCGAGCGGCTGGTAGAGGGCGAGCAGGTCGCCGGGCGGCGCGAGGTCGGACTTGGTGAGGCAGAGCAGCGGTTCGATCTCGGCGTCGAAGGCGGCGACGAGGATCCGGTCGATCATGCGGGGCCGCGGCGGCGGGTCGGCCAGGGCGGTGACGATGACGAGCTGGTCGGCGTTGGCCACGACCGGCCGTTCGATGCCGTCGGTGTCGTCCGTGTCGTCGGCCGAGCGCCGCAGCATCGAGGTGCGCGGCTCCACGCGCACCACCCGGGCCAACGAGTCGGGCTGCCCCGACACGTCGCCGACCAGCGCCACCCGGTCGCCCACCACGATGCCCTTGCGGCCCAGCTCACGGGCCTTCATCGCGACGACCAGGCGGGAACGCTGCTGCGCGCCACGCTTGGCGGCCGAACCCTTGGGCCGCTCCGCCTCGACCAGCGCGGTGTAGCGGCCCCGGTCGACCGCCACGATGAACCCTTCGACGGCGTCCTCATGCGCAGGACGGATCCGGGTCCGCGGCCGTGACCCCTTGCCCGGCCTGACCCGCACGTCGTCCTCGTCGTACTCCCGCTTTCTCAGCGGTCTTCACCCCTGTGATCGCTCCTGCATGCCTCCGCCGGCCCCCACGCCCGGAGTCCGGGCGTCGAGGCCGCGCGTCCTGCGTCACCCTGCCCACCGAACGTGGGTGATGACACCTTCCGCGCCTTCCCGTCCGCCTGGGAAGACGCGTTTGCTGACGCTGTAGGTGTCTTCCCGGCCGTCCCGGGCGCGCGCGAAGGCGCTGTAGGTGTCTCCTCACGCGACCCGCGTGCGTGCGATGACGCTGTACGCGCGCCCCTCAGCGTCCCCGGCTCAGACGTCGAGGCCGTGCGCGCCTTTCCTGGAGCCGGCGTCGGCGGATGCCACGTCGACGGCCGGCGCGCCGCCGGCCCGTGCCCGGGCGCGTTCATCTCGTGTCCAGCATCGACGCCCACATGTCCGTGAACTCCGGAAGGGTCTTGCCCGTCGTCGCGATGTTCTCCACCTCGACGCCCGGCACCGCGAGGCCGATGACCGCCCCGGCCGTGGCCATGCGGTGGTCGTCGTAGCTGTGGAAGACGCCGCCACGCAGCGGGCGCGGACGGATGATCAGGCCGTCGTCGGTCTCCTCCACGTCGCCGCCGAGCCGGTTGATCTCGGTGGCGAGCGCCGCGAGCCGGTCGGTCTCGTGGCCGCGCAGGTGCGCCACCCCGCGCACACGGCTCGGGGAGGAGGCCAGCGCGGCCAGGGCGGCGATCGTGGGTGTCAGCTCGCCCACCTCGCGCAGGTCGGCGTCGATGCCCTCGATCCGGCCCGAGCCCGTGACCGACAGCTCGCCCTCGTCGCTCAGGCGGACGGTGGCGCCCATGTCGGCGAGCAGGCCGCGCAGCGCGTCGCCCGCCTGCGTGGTGACGGCCGGCCAGCCCGGGATCGTGACCGTGCCCCCCGTGACCATGGCTGCCGCCAGGAACGGAGCCGCGTTCGACAGGTCGGGCTCGACCGTCAGGTCGCGGGGCGCGATGGGGCCGGGCTCGACCCGCCACACGTCACGCTCGCCGTCGTCCACACGCACGCCCACCTCCCGCAGCATCTGCACGGTCATGTCGATGTGCGGCTGCGACGGCACCGGCGGGCCGGAGTGGCGGATCGTGACGCCCTTCTCGAAGCGCGCCGCCGTGAGCAGCAGCCCCGAGACGAACTGGGACGAGGCCGACGCGTCGATCGTGACCTCGCCGCCCGCGACCGGCCCGCTGACGGTGAACGGCAGCGCGTCGCCCTCCACGCGGGCGCCCAGGGCGCGCAGCGCGTCGAGGATCGGGCCCATCGGACGCTTGCGCGCGTGCGGGTCGCCGTCGAACGAGACGGGGCCGTCGGCCAGCGCGGCCACCGGCGGGACGAAGCGCATGACCGTGCCCGCCAGGCCGGCGTCGACGTGCGCGCCGCCGCGGACCGGGCCGGGCGCCACCCGCCAGTCGACCGACGCCGAGGTCTCGGCCACCGGCTCCAGCGTCGCCCCGAGGGCGCGCAGGGCGGCGACCATGAGGTCGGCGTCGCGGCTGCGCAGCGCCCTGCGCACGGTCGCGGGGCCCTCGGCGAGGGCGGCGAGCACGAGGGCGCGGTTGGTGACCGACTTGGAGCCGGGCAGCTCGACGGACGCGGTCACGGGGCCGGTGGCGGCGGGAGCGGGCCAGTGCTGAGCGGGCATGGGGCAAGCCTATCGGGCGAGGCGTGAAGCGGCCGTCGTCCTCGTGGAGGGCCTGTGGACAGAGGTGCGTGGCGACGGCCCACCTGTGGACGGGGCGAGGGAACACGCGAGCGAAAGCCGTACGTGGCAATGTGGGGGCATGTGCGGTAGATACGCGTCGGCGCGCAAGAAGCACGAGCTGCTGGAGGAGTTCCAGGTCGAGCTCGACGGCGATCCCGACAAGGAGCTGGGTCCCGACTACAACGTGGCCCCCACCAAGAACGTCTACGCCGTGCTCAGCCGCGTGCCGAAGGAGGCCGAGCGGGCGGTGCGGCAGCTCAGGATCGTGCGCTGGGGGCTGGTTCCCGCCTGGGCCAAGGACCCGTCGATCGGCTCGCGCATGATCAACGCCCGAGCCGAGACGCTGGCGGAGAAGCCGTCGTTCCGGCAGGCGTTCGCCAAGCGCAGGTGCCTGCTGCCCGCCGACGGCTACTTCGAGTGGATGCCGGTCGAGGGCGACGACGGCAAGAAGCACAAGCAGCCGTACTTCATCCGCCCGGACGACGGCGGGGTGCTCGCGATGGCGGGCCTGTACGAGTTCTGGAAGGACCCCTCGCGCGAGGACGACGACCCGCTCAAGTGGCTCGTCACCTGTACGGTCATCACCACGGACGCCGAGGACGAGCTGGGCCGCATCCACGACCGGATGCCCATGATGATCGAGGCGGACCGGTGGGGCGAGTGGCTCGACCCCAAGCTCACCGACACGGAGACCGTCTCCGGGCTGCTGGTGCCCGCGAGCCCCGGCCGGCTGGCGGCGATTCCCGTCTCCACCGGCGTCAACAACGTCCGCAACAACGGCCCTGACCTCATCAAGCCGCTCCCGCCCGAGGAGGCTCCCGCCCTCTTCTGAAGGTGTAAAAGGACGGTCAAGTGGGCATTCGGTGAGGAAAGCGGTGCATTCGCTTACTAGGAGTCACCGCCGCCACATTGCCCCCCATGCGCCGCGCGGGACAACCGGGGAGTCCTGCCGCGGGTTGCCGTCATTCACCCGGAGGTGCGGATCCGTGGAGGCCACGTCCGCTCGCGAGCGGCTGCAGAAGATGCTCGCCGACCTCGACCGTTCGATCGGGGTGCTACGAGGAGACCCCCGCTCGGTCAACGACCGCTCGCCGGCCGACGCCGGCTCCGACCTCAGCGACGCCGATCGCGCCCAGGCCATGCTGACGGTCGCCACGGCGCAGCGGCGGGCCGTGCTGGACGCGCTCAAACGCCTCGACGAGGGCACGTACGGCAGGTGCGTCGACTGCGCCAAGCCGGTGCCGGAGGGCCGGCTGGAGGCACGTCCTGAGGCGGCGCGGTGCGTGCAGTGCCAGGGGAAGCGGGAACGCCGCCGCTGAGCGAGCCCGGCCGCCGGCCTGGACGCCGCCGCTGACGGAGCCCGGCTCCCGGCCCGGACGCCGCCGCCGAGGGACGAGACGCGCGTCAGAGCTTGCGGGCGCTGGCCACCAGGTGGATGCCGACCGTGTCGTCGTCGTCCGGGTGCGCCTCCAGCTCCGTGCGCACCAGCCAGGTCAGCGCGCGGGTGCCGGAGCCGAGCACGTGGTCGACCGTCGAGGGCGACAGCACCGTGCGCGGGCGCACCCACTCCACCTCCAGGCCCGCGCCCATGAGCAGCTCGCGCAGCTGCGCGCTGCTGAAGCAGCGGGTGATGCTGCCGTCGGGCCAGGGCACGAGCATGACCTCGCCGGTCTGGCGCAGGTGCTGCCACTGCCCCTGCTCGGCCAGGATCGCCATGCCCAGCACCAGCGAGTCGACGCAGACCAGCACGCGCCCGCCGGGCCGCAGCACGCGCGCCACGTCGCTCATCGCCGACTCGGCCATCAGCTCGATCGACATGGCCCGCTCCTCTGCGACGACCGCGTCGACGCTCTCGTCCGGCAGGAACGACAGGTCGTCGGCGCGTACCTGGCGCACCTCGCCGGCCTCGTGGCCCGGGGCGTCGGCCTCGCGCAGCCACGGCTGGCCGTCCACGGCCCGCAGCCTCGACTGGGGGTCGGCGACCCGTCGGAAGTCGAGCACCTCGATCACGTGGTGCCCGGCCCTCGCGAGCTGGCCGGACCACCGTCCGCGGCCGCCGGACAGGTCGAGCACCATGGAGGGTGCGGCGGGAAGCCACCGGCTCAACTGCTCGGCCACGACGGCACGGTAGAAGGTCCAGTACGGTCCGAGCGTCCCTGAGCCGTTCAGTTCCTCGGCCGGAATGGGCAGCACACGCGACTCCTGGGTTCCGGAAAATGGCTACCAGCCGGTACGTATGGTTTTCCCCGCACCGGGTCGTTCGTCACCTTCCATCTTGCGGGAACAGACGCGGGCACGGGCGTGTTGCGACGAGCATGCTCACACTGATCGACCCTCTCCCCGGTGGCCGGGTGCTGCAGGACGAGCGGGTATTCTCCCCTGAGTACGGTGTCCCGTCACAACCGGCCACCGGTGATCTTAGGGGGGTGGGCCTGGTGCCCGCGACAGGCGCGGAGACTCTCGAGCAGCGAAGCGAGCGGTTCGAGCGCGAAGCGATGCCCTATCTCGAGCAGCTCTACTCCGCGGCGCTCCGGATGACCCGCAACCCATCCGACGCCGAGGACCTGCTGCAGGAGACCTTCGCCAAGGCGTTCGCGTCCTTCCACCAGTTCCAGGAGGGCACCAACCTCAAGGCCTGGCTGTACCGGATCCTGACGAACACCTTCATCAACAGCTACCGGAAGAAGCAGCGCGAGCCGAAGCAGTCCGGCACCGAGGAGATCGAGGACTGGCAGCTCGCCCGCGCCGAGTCGCACACGTCGAGCGGCCTGAAGTCCGCCGAGGTCGAGGCACTGGAGCATCTGCCCGACGGCGACATCAAGGAGGCGCTCGCCGCGCTTCCCGAGGAGTTCCGGATCGCCGTCTACCTCGCCGACGTCGAGGGCTTCCCGTACAAGGAGATCGCCGACATCATGGGCACTCCGATCGGTACCGTCATGTCGAGGCTCCACCGCGGCCGCAGGCAGTTGCGGGCGCACCTGGAGGACTACGCGCGCGAGCGTGGCCTCGTCCCCGCGGAGGGTTCGAAATGAGCTGCGGCAACCCGCACGAGACCGACTGTCGTGAGGTGCTCGACAAGGTCTACGCCTACCTGGACGGCGAGCTCGACGAGGGTGACTGCGTCGACATCCGCGTCCACCTCGACGAGTGCGGCCCCTGCCTGAAGGAGTACGACCTCGACAAGGTGGTCAAGCAGCTGGTCGCCAAGCACTGCGGCTGCGACCCGCTGCCCGGCGACCTGCGCTCCAAGGTGCTGGCGCGGATCGCGCGGGTGAGAGCCGACCTGTCCGACTAGGATTCCCCCCATGCGCGTGCTCGTCACCGGGGGTGCCGGCTTCATCGGGTCCCATCTCGTCGATCGGTTGCTCGCCGACGGCCACGAGGTCGTCGTGGTGGACGACCTGTCGTCCGGCGACCGCGACAACCTGGCCGACGCCCTGACCAGCGACCGGTTCCGGCTGCGGCTGCTCGACGTGTGCGATCCCGCGCTGGCCGACCTGGCCGCCGAGGCCCGGCCGGAGGTGATCTGCCACCTGGCCGCGCAGATCAGCGTCCGCCGCAGCGTCGCCGACCCGCTCCACGACGCCCGGGTCAACGTGGTGGGCACCGCGTCGGTGCTGGCCGCCGCCCACGCCGGCGGCGCGCGCAAGGTGGTCTTCGCCTCCTCCGTCGCCGTCTACGGCCGTCCCGCCACCATCCCGGTGCCCGGCGACGCGCCGGTCGATCCCCGCTCGCCGTACGCGGCCTCCAAACTCAGCGGCGAGACCTACCTCGCCACCTTCCGCGCCCTGCACGGCATCGAGTACACGACCCTCGTGCTGTCCAACGTGTACGGCCCGCGCCAGTCGCCCGAGGGCGAGGCCGGTGTGATCGCCATCTTCACCGACGGCCTGCTCAGCGGCACGCCCACGGTCCTCTACGGCGACGGCACCCAGACCCGTGACTACGTCTACGTCGACGACGTGGTCGACGGGTTCGTCCGGGCGTGCGGCCCGGCCGGCGACGGGCGCAGGTTCAACATGGGCACCGGCATCCAGACCACCGACCGCAGGCTGCACACCCTCATCGCCGACGCCGCGGGCCGGCCCGACAAGCCCGGGTTCGCCTCGCCCCGGCCGGGCGACCTGCCCGCCATGGCGGTCGATCCCGTGCCCGCCTACGACGGGCTCGGCTGGCAGCCGCGCACCGACCTCGCCACCGGTCTGAAGGCCACGGTCGAGTGGGCCAGGAGTCGCCGCGGGTAGCCGGTTGATTACGCTTTGCTTGCGATTCGTGACTCGGCGGGTGCGATGACGCCGTCTTCTGTAGCGTGAGCCCCAGGACTCAAGGGGGAGGCACGCGGATGTCGAAGCCATGGATCGCCCGCCTCATCACGGGCATCTCGTTGATCGCTCCTGTCGCGCTGCTGATCACGGGTGGGGGCCTCGTCCCGCCCGGGGTCTCGTGGACCTGAGCCGGCCGTGAGGGGCCGCAATGCGTGAACTGTCGTGGCCTGCGAGGGTCTACCTGGTCGCCGTCATCGTCGTCGCGGCGGGGGTCATCGCGCACAGCGTGGCCTCCATCGGGCAGGCGATGGCCCCCGGGCACCCGGGCGGCGAGGGAGTGGGCGCCGAGGAGCTCGGCACGCTGCTCGTGCTGGCCCTGCTGTTCCTCGTGTGCGAGTCGATGCCGACCCTGCTCAACGTGGAGCAGTTCGCGGTGTCGGTGAGCTTCTCGGCCGCGCTCGCGGCCGTGGTGCTGATCGGGCCCGAGGGCACGGCGCTCGTGGGGTTCACCGCGGTGTTCAGCGTGCGGCCCGGGTTGCCGCTGGTCAAGCGGCTCTTCAACGGTGCCCAGTTCGCCATCTGCGGTCACGCGGCCGGCTGGGTCTACGTACGGCTGGGCGGCCGCATCGGGGTGCCGGAGGTGCACGCCTTCGACGACCTGATCGGCCCCTACGTGGCGGCCACGGCGGTCTTCGTGCCGCTGAACATCGTGCTCACGCTCACCATGATCCGCCTGGCGACCGGGGTGCGGGCCATGGAGGTCCCGATGCGGGGCCTGGCCCAGTTCCTGCTGTCGTACCTGGGGTACGGCACGTTCGGGCTGCTCGTGGCGGGGCTGTGGGCGACCGTGCAGTCGATCTCGGCGGTGCTGGTGCTGCTGCCGCTGTTCGTCGCCCGCTGGGCGCTCGGGCAGTACCACGCGCAGCAGCGTTCGTACGACGCCACCATCGCGGCCCTGTGCCAGGCGGTGGAGACCAAGGACTACTACACCCGGGGCCACTGCACCCGCGTGTCGGCCGCCTCCAGCATGATCGCCCAGGAGATCGGCATGGGCCAGGAGCGGCTGCGGGCCATCCGCTACGCGGGCATGCTGCACGACGTGGGCAAGCTCGGCGTGCCCACCAAGGTGCTGCAGAAGGAGGGGCCGCTCACCGAGGAGGAGTTCGCCGCGATCCAGCTCCACCCCATGCGCGGGCTGGAGATCGTCCGCGGCATCGACTTCCTCGACGAGGCGTACGCCGGGATCATGCACCACCACGAGCGCCACGACGGCAGGGGCTATCCCATGGGGCTGGCCGGTGACGAGATACCGGAGTTCGCCCGGATCATCGCGGTGGCCGACGCGTTCGACTCGATGACCTCCGACCGCTCCTACCGGGGCGCGCGGCCGGTCGAGGTGGCCGTGGAGGAGCTGCGCAAGAACGCCGGCACCCAGTTCGACCCCGTCATGGTCAGCGCCTTCGTCAAGGCGCTCGAACACGAGCCGTGGCAGCCGCCCCGCCGTGTCGAGCCGCCACCGCCCGAGGCGGACGAGGCGGCGGTCAAGGACCACGACGACCCGACCATGCCCATCGAAGTGGTGAGCGGGCCGTGAGCCGGGCCTTCCAGGGCCTCGACTCCGGTCAGCTCCTGCTGATCTGCGCGGCCGGGCTGGTCGCCGTCGCCGGGGTCGCGCACACGGCCGCGACCCGGCTGGACCATCCCGAGATCGCGGTCGGGTTCGGCGCGCTCATCGCGGTGGGGGAGCTGGCCCGGCTCACCATGCCGGGCAACAGGGAGGTCGCGCCCATCGGGGCCGCCGCCGCCCTCGGCTACACGCTGCTGCTGGATCTCAGCCAGGACCAGCTCCGCCACTCGGCGCTCCAGGTGGTGGCGGTGATCGCCGTCGGCATGATCGCCGGTGCGCTGCCGCACCTCGCGGTCGGCCGGCCCCCGCGGCTCGACGCGATGGCCCGGCGGCTGCTCACCGGCGCGCTGCTCGCCTTCGCGTTCCGGCCGCTGGCCGACCCGCTGTTCAGGCTCACGCAGGGACCCGACCCGACGTGGTGGCCGGCGCTCGCCGTGATGGTGGTGCTGATCGCCGTCACGCTGCTGGTGGACGTGCTGATCGCCGCGCTGCTGCGGGCCGAGCAGGTGCGCACCGCCTTCCGGGTCGCGGTGCGCGACGAGCTGAACATGGCGTTCCCGCTGGGCGCCGCGGTGGCCGCCTCCGGCGTGCTGCTCGCCCTGGCCACGCACAGCATGGACCTCGTCGCCCTGCTGGTGTTCGCCGCGCCGCTGCTGGTGACGCAGGTGGCTTTCCGCAAGTACGCGGGGATCCGCGCCACCTACCTGCAGACCGTACGGGCGCTGTCGCGCGTCACCGAGGTCGGCGGGTACGTCGAGCCGGGCCACTCGCGCCGGGTGAGCCGCCTGGCCGTGGCCATCGGCCGGGAACTGGGAATGGCCGAGCCGGAGCTGCTGGAGCTGGAGTACGCCGCGCTCATGCACGACATCGGCCAGCTCTCGCTGCGCGACCCGATACCCGGCGGCGCCACCGTGCTGGCCGATCCGGAGCAGGCGCGGCGCATCGCCGAGCTGGGCGCCGAGGTCATCAAGCAGACGGGCGTGCTGGACCGGGTGGCCGACGTGGTGCGCCGCCAGTGCGACCCCATCAGCGACGACCCGCCGCTGTCCAGCCGCATCATCAAGGTCGCCAACGCCTACGACGACCTGGTGGGCGGCTCCACCGACCGTGACCGGGCGGGGGCGGCGCTCGAACGCATCCGCCTGGCCGCCGGCACGGCCTACGACCCGGCCGCCATCGAGGCGCTGTCGCGGGTCATCGACCGCCTCGCCGCCGTCCACCGCCTCTGAGGGGGATCGTCCCCGCAAGCGCCCCAGGGCCACCCAGCCGCGCCCGAGGACCACCCCAGCGCCGCCCCAGCGCGGCCCCAGTCCCGCCCCAGCGCCGCCTCCCGTCCGGGCAGGGCGGCGAGGGCGGGCGGTCGTCCGACCTCTATAGCGCGAACGCCCGCATCCCCGCTTCCGCGTGGTCCGGATGGCGCATCTTTGTGGGATTCCTACAGATCGCGCTCTTCTGATCGGTGGCTTCAGCGGAACGGGCGGGAATCGCGCCGCCCGTAAGGTGGGCGGCGTGCTTACTGAGACGCTCGGACCCGTTCTGGTCGCCAACCGAGGGGAGATCGCGCGGCGGATCATCCGCACGGTCAAGCGGTTGGGCCTGCGCGCCATCGCCGTCCACTCCGAGGCCGACGCCGGCCTGCCGTACGTGCGCGAGGCCGACGAGGCCGTGCTGATCGGCCCCGCCAACCCCGCGCAGAGCTACCTCGACGCCGGCAAGGTGCTGGAGGCGGCGCGCGCCACCGGGGCGCGGGCGATCCACCCCGGCTACGGCTTCCTCGCCGAGAACGCCGCGTTCGCCCGCGCCGTCATCGACGCGGGGCTCGTCTGGATCGGCCCGTCGCCCGAGGCGATCGACCGGATGGGCGACAAGATCAACGCGCGCAACCTGATGGAGGACGCCGGCGTGCCGGTCGCCGCGGGCACCCGCGAGCCCGTCACCGACCTGGAGCTCGCGCAGAAGGCCGCCCTGGACATCGGCTACCCGGTCATGGTCAAGACCGCGGGCGGCGGCGGTGGCATCGGCATGAGCGTCGCCCACGACGACGAGGGCCTGGCCAAGGCGTTCGAGCAGGCGGCCAGGGCGGCGGCCCGGTTCGCGGCGGCCGCGGCGGAGGGCGGCGAGGGCGACGCGCCGGCCGGTCCCGCGATCCTGCTGGAGCGCTACATCGAGCGAGCCCGCCACGTCGAGGTGCAGATCCTCGGCCTGCCCGACGGCACCGTCGTGGCGCTGGGCGAGCGCGACTGCTCCGTGCAGCGCCGCCACCAGAAGGTGGTCGAGGAGTCGCCGTCCCCGGGCATCACGCAGGAGCTGCGCGAGCGCATGCTGGCCGCCGCCGTGCGGGCCGGCGAGACGGTCGGCTATCTCGGCGCCGGCACTGTCGAGTGCCTGGTCGACGCCGACAAGCAGGACTTCGTCTTCCTGGAGATGAACACCCGCCTCCAGGTGGAGCACCCGGTCACCGAGCTCGTCACCGGGCTCGACCTGGTGGAGCTCCAGCTTCGGGTCGCCGCCGGCGAGCAGCCGGAGGTGCGTCCTGAGGTGCGCGGACACGCCTTCGAGTTCCGCGTCTACGCCGAGGACCCCAAGCGGTTCTTCCCCGGACCCGGCAAGATCACCGCGTGGGCGGAGCCCGCCGGTGACGGCGTGCGCGTCGACTCGGGCTACGAGGAGGGCAACACGGTCACCCCGTTCTACGACCCGCTCCTGGCCAAGCTCTGCGTTCACGGCGAGACGCGCGGCCAGGCGCTGGAGCGGGCCCGCGAGGCGATCGCCGGGTTCACCGTGGAAGGGCCGAAGAACAACCTGCCGTTCTGCGCCGAGCTGCTGGACGAGGCGGATTTCGCCTCGGGTGACTATGACACCGGGCTGGTCGGGCGGATGCGCGGCGGGCGCGCATGACATCCTTGGATCTGTTGAAAGAGGGGAGTCCCGGTGGCTGAGGTACGCGCCGAGATGGTGGCGAACGTGTGGAAGGTCGTCGTCAAGGAGGGTGACACGGTGTCCGACGGCGACACCCTGGTCATCCTCGAGTCGATGAAGATGGAGATCCCGGTCCTCTCCGAGGACGACGGCGTGGTGACGCAGCTCAAGGTCAACGAGGGCGACGTGATCCAGGAGGGCGACCTGATCGCCGTCATCGAGTAGTCGCGCGCTCCATGAACGCGGCGCGGTCGACCACCACGCGTTCGATCGTGCCACGGCCGACGACCCTGTCCTTGCCACGTGCCTCGAACGCGAAGATCAGCCGCTTGCCGTCGACCTGGGTGAGCTCGGCGGTGAACTGGACGTGCGCGCCCAGCGGGCTCGGCGCCAGGTGCTCCAGCTCCACCCGGGTGCCGACCGTGCTCTGGCCGGGCGCGAGGTGGGGGCGCACGGCCTGGACGGTCGCCATCTCGGCGAAGGTGAGCAGCCGGGGCGTGGCGAGCACCGGCACGTCACCGCTGCCGACCTTCTGAGCCGTGTCCTCCCGCTCCACCATGATGAGCAGCTGGGAGCGGAGACCGGGCGCGAGCGTCATGACGCCAGCGTACTGTGACCGCTGTGGCGGACCCGCGGGTGAGGGTGATCACGCACGTCGCGGCATGCTGATCTCGCGAATCCCCGGACAAGTGCGGCCTCAAGGCCGCAGGATAGGCTTTGTACGGCTTGTGTGTGTTAAGTGGCTTGTGGGATTTCTGAGTCGTACACTCTCGGAATTCCGTGACCTCCGTGTGATCTCACCGCGACACAAGTCCGCTTTGTTGGAGAGCCCCGGGGTGGGAGAGGTCGCAGAGGCAGAGGGGTAACGGGGGAAGTCATGGTGGCCCAAGGGACGACGCTGGCGGGGCGGTATCGCCTGGATACCCGCATCGGCGCCGGCGGCATGGGCGAGGTGTGGCGGGGCGAGGACGTCGTCCTGGCGCGCACCGTCGCCGTCAAGGTGCTGCTCCCGGGCCGCATGGACGACCCTGGCTTCGTCGCCCGCTTCCAGGGGGAGGCGCGGGCGATGGCCACGATCAACCACTCGGGCGTGGTCGACGTCTACGACTACGGCGTCAGCGGCGACACCGTCTACCTCGTGATGAAGTTCGTGGACGGCGAGCCGCTCGACCGGCTGCTGGCCCGCCTGGGCCGCATCCCGCCCCAGGCGGCGATGGAGCTCATCGCGCAGGCCGCGGCGGCCCTGCAGGCGGTCCACGAGCAGGGGATCGTGCACCGCGACGTGAAGCCCGGCAACCTGCTCGTGCAGCGCGACGGCACGCTCGTGCTCACCGACTTCGGCATCGCCCGTTCCGACCTCGCCAACCGCCTCACCGACGCCGGCATGGTCCTCGGCACGGCCGCCTACTGCGCGCCGGAACAGGCCGAGGGCGCTCCGGTGACGCCCGCCGTCGACATCTACGCGCTCGGCGTCGTGGCGTACGAGTGCCTGGCCGGGCAGCGTCCCTTCGACGGTGACAGCGCCGTCACGATCGCGCTCAAGCACATCCGGGAGGCGCCGCCCCCGCTGCCCGCGGACATCCCGCCGGCGGTGCGGGCGCTGGTGGAGTGCGCGCTGTCCAAGGACCCGGCGCGGCGCTTCCCCACCGCCAAGGCCATGAGCGAGACGGCCCGCCAGATCGCCAACGGCCAGACGCCGGCCCTGCCGGCCCCGGCTCCGCACGTCACCGGGGCCACGATGGCCACACCCACGCATCCCGGCCAGACCGGCCAGTACGGCCAGAGCGGTGCCCAGCCCGCCGGAGGCAACCTGACCGGCGCGCACCCCACCGGGGCGCACTCCCAGGACGCGTCCCAGACGGGAGCCCACCAGAGCGGCTACCAGACCGGGGCGCACCAGGGCGGCTATCAGGCGGGCGCCCACCAGGGTGGCTACCAGACCGGTGCTCACCAGAGCGACGGCTACCCGCAGACCGGCTCCCACCACGCCCAGCCCCACCAGGCGGGCGGCCAGCGCACCGGCGGCTTCCAGGCCCAGGACGCCACCACCGTGGCCAACCCCCGGCAAGGGGGCCGGCGCGGCGGCAAGGCGCCGCGCAGGGGCGGCCTGATCGCGGGCATCGCCGCCGCTGTGGTGCTCGGCGCGGGCGCCGGCGCGGTCGCCCTGACGGGCCTGAACGGCGTGGAGGACCCGCCCGTCCCCACGGCCACCACGACCGACGTGGGCTCGGAGACCTCCAGAACACCCAAGCCGACCACTTCGAAGCCCAGGAAAACCAAGCCCACACCGACGGTCCAGGAGCCCGTCGCGACGCAACCGACCGAGACCGAGGAACCGCGCGAGACCGAGGAGCCGACCCGGGAGCCCACCAGGTCGCCTTCACCCACCCCCTCGACCACCAAGAAGACGCCCACGGCCACGCCCACGCCCACGGTCGTCAAGAGGGCCGTGCCCGTGGTGCTGGACCTGCCCTATCCGAAGGCCCGGGAGCTCATCCTCGGCGCCGGCT
This sequence comes from Nonomuraea sp. NPDC050691, assembly GCF_040654455.1. Lineage (NCBI taxonomy): Bacteria > Bacillati > Actinomycetota > Actinomycetes > Streptosporangiales > Streptosporangiaceae > Nonomuraea > Nonomuraea sp. NPDC050691. Next base: position 35,678 of record NZ_JBFAIA010000025.1, on the reverse strand, counting down.
TCACGGTCCAGTACGACGACCAGACCCATGGCGCGATGCCGCTGACATGCCTCAGGGTCGGCCAGTCCATCCCCGACGGCGGCGAGCAGCTGGCGCTCAAGAAGCCGGTGAAGTTGGTGCTCATCGAAGGCACCTCCTGCCCGACCGGGAGCGCCAGTCCGTCGACGTCCGTGTCGCCGTACAAGCGGTAGCGGGTCTCACACCCCCGTCGTGTTGCGGGGATAGGCGACCTCGGGGTCGGTGGCGATGTTGACCATGTACGGCACGCCGGAGTCGAACGCGCGGCGCAGCGCGGGCCCGATCTCCGAGGGCTTGGTCACCAGCTCGCCGCCGCCGCCGAGCGCCGTGACCACCTGGTCGTAGCGGCACTGCGGCTGGAGGTCGGCGGCCACGTCGTAGCCGTACAGCATGCGCATGGGGTGCTTCTCCAGGCCCCAGATGCCGTTGTTGCCGCAGACCATGACGACGGGCAGGCGGTGGCGCACGAGCGTGTCGACGTCCATGAGCGAGAAGCCGGCCGCGCCGTCGCCCATCAGCAGCACGACCTGCGAGGACGGCCGGGCCAGGCGGGCCGCGACGGAGTAGCCGAGGCCGGTGCCGAGGCAGCCGTAGGGGCCGGGGTCGAGCCAGTTGCCCGGGCGGCGCGGCTCGACGTACTTGCCGGCGTAGGAGACGAAGTCGCCGCCGTCGCCGATGACCACGGCGTCGTCCTCCAGCACCTTGCCCAGCTCGCCGTAGATCCGCATCGGGTGGATGGGGTCGGAGTCGGCGGCGAGCAGGTCGGCGTCGCCGGCGACGGCCGCGGCGGCCGTGTCCGCCAGGCGGGACACCCAGGCGGCGTGGTGGTCGGGCTTGACCCCGGCCTCGCCGCAGGCCGCCGTGAGGCCCCAGAAGACCACGGAGAGGTCGCCGGCGGCCGAGGCGGCCGGCTGCATGTGGGTGGTGAGCTGCGACGGCGCGTCGGCGATGTGGACCACCTTGGCCAGCGGGGCGCCCTCCTTGCCGCCGAACCAGCCGTAGCCGAGACGGAAGTCGAGCGGCGTGCCGACGACCACGACGAGGTCGGCCTGGCCGAGGGCGAGGCCGCGGGCGCGGGTGACGAGCAGCTCGTGGCCGGCGGGCAGGATGCCGCGGCCCTGGCCGTTGGGGATGACGGGCAGCCGCCAGGTCTCGGCGAAGTCGCGGGCCGCCTCCTCGGCGCGTTCCATCCACACGTCCGACCCGTAGACGAGCACGGGACGCTCGGCCTCGGCGATCAGGCGGGCGATGGCGGCCAGGGAGTCGGGGTCGGGTTCCAGCGGCGAGGGGGTCTGCGTCTCGACCTCGTGGACGGTGGACGGGGCGAACAGGTCGTCCATGTACATGTCGAGGAAGACCGGGCCGCGGTGCGGGGCGACGGCCGTGCGGAAGGCCACCTCGACGTCCTGGCCGAGGGTCTCGGCGTCGCTCGCCGTGAACGCCAGCTTGGTGATCGGGCTGAACAGCGGCGGGTGGTCCATCTCCTGCAGGGCGCCGCTGCCCCAGCGCGAGCGCGGCGCCCGGCCGCCCAGGACGACCACGGGGGAGCCGTTGAAGTGGGCCGTGGCCACGCCGCTGACGCCGTTGGTGACGCCCGGGCCCGCGGTGAGCACGGCCAGGCCGGGTTTGCGCGTCAGGCGGGCCGTGGCCTCGGCGGCGAACACGGCGCTCTGCTCGTGGCGTACGTCGAGGATGCGCATGCCCTCGTGGACGGCACCGTCGTACAGGGGGAAGACATGCCCCCCGGAGAGGGTGAACATGGTCTCGACGCCGTAGGCCTTGGACACGGCGACGGCGGCGTCACCGGCGTGCTTCGCAGACTCCATGCCGGGAACTTACCAACCAGTCACACGAGTAAACAGGGAGCAACGAAGGACGGCGGATCAGTCGCAGCAGATGTCGACCAGGCCCTCGGCCACCGAGGCGGTGATGCGGCGCGGCGCCCCGGCCTCGCGGCGGACGTCCATGTCCACGTTGGGCGCATCGGCGGTCACGTCGTAGGTCGACTTGCGCGGCACCTCGACCATGACCGTCCCGGAGGTCCGCACGACCGCCCGCACCTCGGCCGGCGGCTGACGGAAGACAAGGTGGACGCCGCCGGAGCCGACCTCGACGTCGGCGCGCTCGCCGCCCAGCGCCATGGCCTTGACGTCGCCCGAGCCGCTCCTGACGTACAGGTCGCCGGCGGCGCCGTCGACGTTCACGTCGCCCGAGACGGAGGTCACCCGCACCTTGCCATGGATCTGGGACAGGTTCAGGGACGCGGTGGCCGTGGTGGCCTCCAGGGCGGTCTCCGGCGGCACCTGGATGGCGTAGCCGACCTGGCAGGAGGGCGGGCTGCGCCGGGCGGAGCTCTGGCAGTCCGTGCTGAGCCGCAGGCTGCCGGCGCCCCACTCCTCGGTGACCTCGGGCTTGCGGTCCGTCCAGCGGACCCAGCGCTCCACGACGACCTCCCCCGCCTCGCCGGTGATGATCGACACGTCGGTGACGCCCTCCTCGATCACCAGCCGCACCTGGGCGCCCTGCCAGGGGAAGGAGCCGCGGGAGAGCTCGCTGGGCCGCTCGGCGTCCGCGAATCCGTGGAAGAGCAGCGCCGTGGAGACGATCAGCCCGGCGATGGTGGCGATCGTGCCGACCGCCAGCCAGATGGCTCTCACGGCATGCTCCTGACGTTGAGGAAGCGCAGGACGGCCAGCACGCGCCGGTGGTCGCCCTCGGCGGGGGACAGGTCGAGCTTGGTGAAGATGTTGCCGATGTGCTTGCCGACGGCCCCCTCGCTGAGCACCAGCTCCTGGCCGATGCCGGCGTTGGAGCGGCCCTCGGCCATCAGCTTGAGCACCTCACGCTCGCGGGGCGTCAGCCGGTCCAGCGGGTCGCTGTGGCCGCGCAGGAGGAGCTGGGAGACCACTTCGGGGTCGAGGGCCGTGCCGCCCGCCGCCACCCGCCGCAGCGCGTCCATGAACTCGGTCACGTCCGCCACCCGGTCCTTGAGCAGGTAGCCGACGCCGCCGGCCGCGGAGGACAGGAGCTGGGCGGCGTAGCGCTCCTCGACGTACTGCGACAGCACCAGCACGGCCAGGCCGGGCTGCTGGCGGCGCAGCACGAGCGCGGCGCGCAGACCCTCGTCGGTGTGCGTCGGCGGCATCCGGACGTCGGTGACCACGAGGTCGGGCCGGTGCTCCTCGGCGGCGCGCAGCAGCGCCTCGGCCTCGGCGACCGCGGCCACCACCCGCATGCCGGCCGCGTCGAGCAGCCGCACCAGCCCCTCGCGCAGCAGCACCGAGTCCTCAGCGAGCACTACTCGCACGGCAGTTCCACCTCGATCGTCGTCGGCCCGCCGGGCGGGCTGGTCAGCCTGAACGCGCCGTCCACCGCTCCCACGCGCTGCGCCAGGCCGCGCAGGCCGGTGCCGGCGTGCAGTGTGGCACCGCCGTGCCCGTCGTCGTGGACGCGCACGCGCAGCCGCTCACCGTCGCGCGTCACGGTGATCTCCGCCAGCGTCGCGGCGGCGTGCTTGGCGATGTTCGTCAGCGCCTCGGAGACCACGAAGAATGCCACGGCCTCGATCGTGGGCGACGGGCGGCGGTCGATGCGGACGCGCAGCCGCACCGGGAAGGGGGCGCGGGCCGCGACGCCGGACAGGGCCGCGTCGAGGCCCTGGTCGTTGAGCACGGCCGGGTGCAGGCCGCGCACGAAGTCGCGCAGCTCCTTGAGCGCCTGCTTGGCCTCCTCGTGGGCCTGCGCGATCGCCTGGCGGGCCGGCTCGGGCAGGTCGGTGAGGGTGGCCCGGGCCAGGCCGAGGTTCATGGCCAGGGACACGAGCCGCTGCTGGGCGCCGTCGTGCAGGTCGCGCTCGATGCGGCGGCGCTCGGCGTCGGCGGCGTCGATCACCCCGGCCCGGCTCTCGGTCAGCGTCTCGATGCGCCGGTCCAGCTCGGAGCGGCTGGGACCGAGCAGCATGTGGGCCACGGCGAGGTCCAGCGCGGCCATGCCGCGCGCCAGCACCGGCGCCGTCAGCAGGAGGACCGCCCCCACGGCCGTGTAGATCCCGGCGATGACCGGGTCACGCAGGTCGAACTCGAACACCAGGGGCGGAGGCTGCAACCGCGGCTGGGCGAAGGCCGACAGCCCCACCACGGCCCCGCCCCAGCCGAAGCCGACGAGCGCCGCCCCGATGGCGCTGACCACAGGGGACAGGAGGTGGTAGCCGAGCTGCCGCCACGTCGAGGCGTCGCGCCAGCCGCCGGGCCTGCCGATGCGCGGGATGTGCGCGCCCTGGAACGCCTTGAACCGGGAGCGCTGCACCAGGGTGAACGCGGGCAGGCCGCGGCGCAGCGCGGGCGGCGCGACGGCCAGCACGAGCGTCAGCGTGCCGAGGACCACGGAGACCGGCAGACCGGTCATCACGTGGGCCGTGTCGAGCCAGGCCCGCGCCGACCAGGGCCGGGGGACTTTCATGCCCATAACGGTATTGATTCCGGCCGTCCGCGCGACAGGGGCCTGGTGTGCGCTCCGGGGGTGGGGTTTGCCCCACCCCCGGGCGGGATCTCACAGGGGTGGAACCGACCAGCCCTTCTCGTGGAAGAGCGGCGCGTGCTCGGCGTTGACGAACAACCGGTCCTCGGGGTTCGGCACGCGGAAGTAGCTCTGCGGGTGCAGCAGCTCGCGGGCGTCGTCCGACAGGTCCAGCACGTACCGGTCGGGCGCCCGGCGCTGGGCCAGGAAGCGCAGCTCGAACGGCAGGATCGCGAGCGGGTCCGTGTGCTCCCACAGGCCGAGCCCGCCCTCGCGGGCCCGCCGCACCGCCTCGCGGGCGCGGCCGAGGGCGCCCGCCTCGCCGATCGAGCGGGCCGTGCCGGGCGGGGGCACCGCGTCGGCCACGCGGCCCTCCTGGCGGACGAACGGGTCCACGTTGGGCCAGATGAAGTACGGGACCACGTGCCCGGCCGCGAGCAGGCGCTCGTTGTACGGGTCGGGGCGCGGCCGGTCGCGCTGGTCGCGGTTGACGTAGCAGAGCAGCCGGCCGTACCGGTCGAGGATCTCGTGCGCGAAGGCGAGCCGGAGCTTGAACGTGGCATCAGTGAGGCCCTGCTCGGCGATGTCGGCGGCGATCATCTCCTTGAGCGCCTTCGTGGCGGGCGCGGCGTGGACGGCGTGGTTGGCGGCGGCGTGCGGGCCGAGCCGGGCCGTGAGGTTCGCGCGCAGCGCCGTGCGGAGCGCCAGCTCGGGCAGGCCCTTGGCGAAGGGATCGGTGAGGAACGTCGTCCAGGCCGGATGCTCGATCTTGACGAAGCCTCCCGGGAAGTCCGGGAAGTCGGGGCTCTGGGGCAGCTCGAAGCTGACCTCGGGGGCGTCGACGCCCAGCATGCGCACGCCGAAGTTCCCGTCGGCCGCGATGTTGATCGTGTCGCCGTCGTGGACGATCTTGTCCACGGGTTCGGCCTGGCCGTTGCGCCGGGCGAGGAGGCCGTGGCCCACCGTGATGCCGGGAACGGGTTGTTCGATCGCCTTTGCCATGCCTGCATCATCACCCTGTTCGGCCGACAAGTCCCGCGATATCCGAACCAATGGCGCACCACGGTCATCTCACGGATCAGTCAAGGACGGGGGAGGTCCAGATGATGCAGACGGGGATGGCCGTGCTGGCCCTGGCGGGGGTTCTGAGCGGCGGGGGAGGGCTGCCGAAGGGGTTCCTCCCCTCGGAGACGCACCCGCCGGCGGCCAGTTGGGAAACCTACAAGATCAGCGACTCGCTCGAGCGCCCGCTGGCACTCAACCCGTGCTTCCGCACGAAGCCGTGGGACACGGGCCGGGTGGCGGCCCGCAGCGTCGTCCACGAGAACGAGACCCAGATCGACTACGAGCAGCTCGTCCTCTACAAGAACACGGCCGCCGCCGAGCGGGCCATGCACGGCATGCGCGCCCAGCTCGCGCGCTGCGCCGAGGTGGGCAAGGGCATCAACCGCTACCGGTACTTCAGCAAGCCGCTCGACGTGGGCGACGACGCGCTGCGCGCGGGCGGGCGCTTCTTCGAGAGCGGCGAGCAGGCCGTCGTCGTCCGGCGGGGCGCCGCGGTGTACGTGGCCGGCGAGTCGGCCTACCCGAGCCGGTCGCTGCCCCTCAGCCGCTTCCGCGGGCTCGTCGAACGCGCCGAGCGGATGGCCGAGAAGGTGTGCGAGCTGCCCGGAGCGGCCTGCCGGTAGACGCCCGGTGCCGGTCCGGGACGCCGGTCACGGGAAGAGCCCGAGCCGCCGCTTGAACGCCGTGGGGTCGAAGCCGCCACCGAGTGTCATCGCGAGCCCGCGCCTCGCCTCCTCGGCGAACTCCTCGGAGCCCAGGGCCCCGATGCCCTCCCGCAGGACCCCGGCCAGCGGGCGGGCCGCCAGCATCTCCAGGTCGGCCACGTTGCTCAGCTCGGCCGCTCCCGGCTCGGCCGGCCAGGAACCGATCACTACGCCGGCCAGGCCCAGCCCGCGGTTGGCCATGGCCTCCAGCGTGAGCGCCGTGTGGTTGAGCGTGCCGGAGCCGGCGTGGGCGACCACCAGCACCTGCGCCCGGAGCGCGCGCGCCAGGTCGGCGATCGTGCCGCCGTCCTCGTCGTAGCGCACCAGGAGCCCGCCCGTGCCCTCGACCAGCACGAGCCGGTGGGTCTCGGCCAGCTCGCCGATCCGCCCGGCCGCGGCCTCCAGCGACACCGGGGCCACGCCGCCGGCCCGCGCGGCGGCGGCGGGCGACAGGGCGGCCGGGTAGCGGGCCAGCTCGAACGTCGTCGTCACCCCGGACAGCCGGATGACCTCGTCCAGGTCGCCTGGCTCGCCGGGGGCCGCTCCGGTCTGCGCGGGCTTCACCACGGCCACGCTCGAACCCCGCAGCCGCGCCAGCGCGGCCACCGCGGCGGTGACGACGGTCTTGCCGACCCCGGTGTCGGTCCCGCTGACGACGAGCACACTCACGTCTCAAGCCTAGAGGCGGGACGTGGGGCAGGGGTGAAGCCGGAGGCCCGGGAGACGGGCCGTGTCGAACCCCGGCGACGGCCCAGAGGAGCCGTGACGGCGCCCGGCCCCGTGCGGGTCAGAAGCCGTCCCCCTGGAGGTCCCCAGCCCCGTACGGCGGCCGGCGGCCTGCCTGGCGGTGCCGCAGCGGAAGGAGAAGCCTACGGACGACGCAGCCGCGTGACGAACTTGTACCGGTCGCCGCGATAGAGGGACTGCGCCCACTCGACCGGGTTGCCGTCGGCGTCGAAGGCGTGGCGGGTGAGCAGCAGCATCGGCAGGCCCACGTCCACCCCCAGCGCCTTGGCGTCGTACGGGGTGGCGAGGACCGTCTCGATGATCTCCTCGGCGTCCGTGAGCCGCACGTTGTAGGCGTTGTGCAGCGTCTCGTACAGCGACGAGTGGACCTCCAGCTCGCGCCGCAGCCGGGGGAAGCGGCGCGCCGACAGGTGCGTGGTGTCGATCGACACCGGCTCACCGTTGGCCAGGCGCAGCCGGTGGATGCGCAGCACGCGCCCGCCCGGGTTGATCGCCAGGCGGCGGGCCAGCGCCTCGTCGGCGGTGATGTAGCCGATCTCCAGTATCTTCGTGTCCGGCTCCAGCCCGGCGGTGCGCAGGTCGCCGATGTACGAGGTGAGCTGGAGCACCTGCGCCACCTTCGGCTGGGCGACGAACGTGCCCTTGCCCTGGATGCGCAGCAGCCGTCCCTCGACCACCAGCTCCGTCAGCGCCTGCCGCACGGTCGTGCGCGAGGTCTCGAACCGCACGGCCAGCGTCCGCTCCGGAGGCAGCGCCGTGCCGGCCGGGAGGCTCTTGGTGAGCTCGAGCAGGCTCCGCTTCACGTCGTAGTACTTCGGTACGCGAGGGCCGTCGTCCGTCACGCTCTCACCTTCACTTCTGCCACGGCGGTGAGGGCGTGTCGGATCACCGCTAGATCATCGGAACTCAGATTGGCCCGAGCGGTCAACCGCCGGCAAGAGCGGCCATCCGGCACCGAGGGCGGGCGCGGGCGTCGAGGCGGCTCGGGCTGATGGAGAAGGATATCCATCGTGGCGCGGGCGGCCGCAACCGAGGCCGGTACGAGGCCGGTGTCGGAGATGTACGATCTAGCCGTCTCGACCAACGTCTCGATCACCTCCGGCTCCCCAGGGCTGTTTCCCCTGGACACGAGCGCCTTGGACAGTGTGACGGTTCTCACGTTGTGAGATTCCCGGAAAAGACCGGTTGAGTGCACCAAACAGGGGGGCCGGTTTGGTCGTACGGCGGGACAGCACGCATGATGCAGTGTGCCCACTCTCAGCGACCTCGTCGTCCGTCACACCGCGCTGGACGCGGCGGACCTCGAATGGCTGCACTCGCTGGTCTCCGACTGGCAGTTGCTTGCCGACCTGTCCTTCGCCGACCTCATCCTGTGGGCGCCGCTGCTCCCGTCCGCCGCGGAGACGGGGGACGAGGGGCGCGACGGGCACGCCGCCAACGGCCACGGGGAGCGGTACGGGAACGGCTGGATCGCCATCGCGCAGATGCGCCCGACGACCGGCCCGACCGTCTACCACGACGACGTCGTGGGCACCGTCGTCGCGCGCGGCGAGCGCCACCTGATCGACACCGCCTGGAACGAGCGGCGCATCTGCCGCGAGGGCGACCCCGACTGGTCCACGGGCGTCCCCGTGCGCGAGGAGACGATCCCCGTGCGCCGGGTGCTGCCCGACGGGCAGGGCCGCTTCCTCGCGGTCATCCAGCGCTCCACCAACCTGTCGTCGGCCCGCACCCCGTCGCGTCTGGAACTGACCTACCTCCAGAGCGCCTCCGACCTGGCGCAGATGGTCGCCGAGGGGCGCTTCCCGTTCTCCGGCGACGAGCCGATCCTGGTCCGCTCGCCGCGTGTGGGCGACGGGCTGCTCAGGCTCGACCGGGGCGGCCGGGTGACGTACGCGTCGCCGAACGCGCTGTCGGCCTACCGGCGGCTCGGCCTGCACGCCGACCTCGTGGGCGCGGAGCTGGGCCGGGTGACCGCCACCCTGTGCTACTCCGACGAGCCGATCAACGAGGACCTGATGATCGTGGCCAGCGGGCGGGCCGCCAAGGAGACCGAGGTCGAGTCGGGCGGCACGATCGTGCAGCTGCGCGCCATCCCGCTGATCGTGGGCGGCGGCCGTATCGGCGCGCTGGTGCTCATCCGCGACGTGACGGAGCTGCGGCGGCGCGAGCGCGAGCTGATGACCAAGGACGCGACGATCCGTGAGATCCACCACCGCGTCAAGAACAACCTGCAGACCGTCGCGGCGCTGCTGCGGCTGCAGGCCAGGCGCCTCCAGGTGCCCGAGGGGCGCGAGGCGCTGGAGGAGGCGGTGCGCAGGGTCGGGTCCATCGCGATCGTCCACGAGACGCTCTCCCACGCGCCGGAGGAGTTCGTCGACTTCGACGACATCGCCGACCGGGTCATCGCGATGGCGGGCGAGGTGTCGGCCGCGGAGTCCGCGGTCACGCCGCGCCGGGTCGGCGGGTTCGGGGTGCTGCCGTCGCTGATCGCCACGCCGCTGGCGATGGCGCTGACCGAGCTGCTGCAGAACGCGCTCCAGCACGGCCGGCCTAGGCGGCTGCAGGTGGTGGTCGAGCGGGTCGAGCCCGGCGGCGACCGGCTCAACGTGACCGTCTGGGACGACGGTCAGGGGGTGCCCGAGGGGTTCGACCTCGACAGCTCGACGAGCCTCGGGCTGCAGATCGTGCGCACGCTGGTGGAGGGGGAGCTGTCCGGCAAGCTCTCGATCGGACCGCGCGAAGGCAGCGGCACGGAGGTCACGCTGTCGATCCCGCTGCCCGCCGGGTGACGGGCCGCGCGGCGTGCTCGTCGTCCGCCCCTCGGGGCTGGTGGCCGCGCCCGCCGCGGTGTCGCGGCGGGGGACTGGCGGCCGTACGGATCGCTTCGAGGGCTTTCAGGTCGTCGAGGGCTTCGAGGACGGAACGGCTCGGGGCGCGCCTCGGGGACGAGGCGGCGTGGAGCCGGTGGAGGACCCATCACGGGCGGCGCGGCATGCGGGACGCGCCGGGGGCGACTGCCGGGGGCAGGGGCTCCGGGGACGGGGTGTTCTACTGGTCGGGTGGGATCAGGCGGAGGCGCGGGCGCGGGCACGGGCCGTGCGGCGCTTGAGCGCGCGACGCTCGTCCTCGCTCAGGCCGCCCCAGACGCCGGCGTCCTGGCCGGACTCCAGGGCCCACTTCAGGCACGCGTCCACGGCCGGGCAGGAACGGCAGACCTGCTTGGCCTCCTCGATCTGCATGAGCGCGGGGCCGGTGTTGCCGATCGGGAAGAACAGCTCGGGGTCCACGTCACGGCAGGCAGCTCGGTGGCGCCAGTCCATGCGTCCACTCCTTAGTAGATGGAGCCTGCGGTCGGGCTCCGTGCGGCTACTACTTTGTGAAGAGTTTCACTAAGGCGCGCGAGCAGAGACCCGGACCATGGGGGACCGGGAATTGCTCGCCGGACGACCGGAACGACCTCGGGGTTCTGGTTAAACGTCCTACGTTCCGACGTCAGTCTTGAGCCTGTCAGCCACGGAGAGTGCACGCAAGGGGTTCCGGGCGAAGTTTTGGCCGTAATGGATGTCGGATGCGTCACACAATGACCGAATGTAACCAGCTAGACCAGGACTTGTAACGCGTTCGGGATAGACCGGAACGTTACGGACTCGCGTTCGCCCAGGTAGTCGCCGTCCAGCTCGAAGGCCACCGGACGCTCCGCGGTGAGTGTGAACTCGGGCTCGTCGTGCAGCTGGACGAGGTGCCGGCCCGACGGAAGGGCGTCACTCTCCGTGAGAATGTGCTGGATGAGCGGGATCATGGACGTCAATCCCAGGCGCTGGAGTCCCAGCATGTCGAGGCCGGTCTCGAAGGAGGCCCACGGCGTGGGGCGGACGGGCCGCGTGCCGACGTACGTCCATGGAGAGGTGTTGGAGACGATCGCCATGAAGATCCCCCCTGCCGTGGGGATGCCGGGACCGGTCAGCGTCATCGCGGGACGCCTCTTGTCGGTCGCGACATAGTGCCGTAGCGCGGTGTTCACGTAGCGGGCGGGCGTCGCCTTGCGGCCGGCGCCGCGCAGCCCCTCGACGGCGCGGACGACCTCGGCGTCGTACCCCAGGCCCGCGCAGAAGGTGAAATACCGGCTCTCGTGGCCCCAGAGGGCCTGGCCCAGGCCGACGGTCCTGCGGCGGCCCTCACGCAGCGCCTCCAGCACCGCGCCGGTCGCCTCGACGGGGTCGTTCGGCAGGCCGAGACCGCGGGCGAACACGTTGGCGCTGCCGCCCGGGATGACGATCAGCGCCGGACGCCCGGCGCTCGGGTCGTCGCCCGCCCCGGAAGGCCCAGGGCCGGTGTCGCCGACCGGGCCGGAAGCCTCAGGAACGGCGCCCGCGCCGGGAGGCTCGGGGGCGGTGCCGTTGACGGGGTTGAGGAGGCCGTTCACCGTCTCGTTGATCGTGCCGTCGCCGCCGAGGACGGTCACCACGTCGTACCCCTTGGCGCGCGCGGTGGCGGCCAGCGCCGCCGCGTGGCCCCGGTAGCCGGTCTCCTCGACGGTCAGCTCCATGGTGGTGCCGAGCGCCCGGATCAGGACGTTCCGGGTGCGGGCGTTCGTGGTCGTCGCCTTGGGGTTGACCAGCAGCATCGCGCGCATGATGCCAGCGTATCCATGATGGATGTCTGTCTTGTCGAGAAGATCCCGGTTTCGTACACGACGGCCCGGGCGGAGACCGGACCGGGGGCCGGAACGGATAGGGTTCCCGTGTGTCGAAGCGTCCCCTGACCCTGCTCGTCGCCGCCGTCGTCGTCGCCCTGGAGGGCCTCGTGACGCTCGGGCTGGGTGGTTTCGTGGCGGTCGAGACCGCGCGCGGGCTGGCCGACAACGTGACCAGCGCCATCGCCGAGGCCGCCTTCGGCATGCTGGTCGGCGTGGGGCTGCTCTGGGTGGCATGGGGCGGCCTGCTGCGAGGCGAGCGGTGGGGGAGGACCCCCAGCGTGCTCGCCCAGATCTTCCTGCTGCCCGTCGCGATCACGCTGATCGACTCCGACCGGCCGGACCTCGGGGTCCCGCTGGTCGTGGTGGCGGTGATCGGCCTGGCCGCCCTGCTCGCACCCCCCACCACCAAGGCGTTGTACGGCGACGGCCAGGGAACCGGCTGACGGGGCGTCAGTCGTCGGCGGTGAGACCCTCGCGCAGCTGGGCCAGCGTGCGGGCCAGCAGACGCGAGACGTGCATCTGCGAGATGCCCAGCTCGGTGGCGATCTGCGACTGCGTCATGTTGCCGAAGAACCGCAGCAGGAGAATGCGCTTCTCACGCGGCGGCAGGCGTTCGAGCAGCGGCTTGAGCGACTCGCGGTACTCGACCCCCTCGAGCGACTCGTCAACGATGCCGAGCGAGTCGGACACGGCGGGCGCGTCGTCGTCGCCGGAGTCGGGCGCGTCGAGGGACACCGTCGAATAGGCGTTGGCCGACTCCAGCCCCTCCAGCACCTCCTCCTCGGTCATCTTGAGGTAGGCGGCCAGCTCGGCGACGGTCGGCGCGCGCCCCTCGCGCTGGGACAGATCGCTTATCGCCTTCGTCAGCGAGAGCTTGAGCTCCTGCAGGCGGCGCGGCACCCGGACCGCCCAGCCCTTGTCACGGAAGTGCCGCTTGATCTCGCCGACGATGGTCGGCGTCGCGTAGGTGGAGAACTCCACGCCGCGGTTGAGGTCGAACCGGTCGATCGACTTGATGAGCCCGATCGTGGCGACCTGCGTGAGGTCGTCGAGCCATTCGCCGCGGTTGCGGAAGCGCCGCGCGAGGTACTCGACCAGCGGAAGGTGGAGCTCCACCAGCTCGTCCCTGATGCGCTGACGGCGCGGCTCCTCGGGCCCCAGCTCGGCCAGCTCGGCGAACAGCATGCGGGCACGGACCCGGTCGGGCACAGCGTGGTCGCTGGTGGCCATGGCTCCCGTCCTTTCCGTCACGCCGGCCTCGCCGCGCCTCGGCGCTTACGCAGGACGATCGCCATGCGGTCGGGAGAGTCGGTAACCGCCTCCACATCGTCGGCCAGCGCGGTCAGGACCATCCAGGCGAAGTCGTCGCGCTTGGGCGCGGAGCTGCCGACGGTCGCCACCTCGACCTTGACCTGCATCTCCTGCCCGGTCAGCTCGAACTCGGCGGTCAGGTCGGTGCCCGGGACCGCCTCGTTCAGAAGCATGGCGCACGCCTCGTCGACCGCGATCCGCAGATCCTCGATCTCGTCGAGCGTGAAGTCGAGCCGGGCGGCCAGCCCGGCCGTGGCCGTACGCAGCACGGACAGGTACGCGCTCGCCGCGGGAAGCCTGATGCTCACCACGTCGCGGATGCCGGTCTCGCCTTCCATGCGCGTCTCGGTTTCCTCGGTCACGTTCCTCCTCGCGTATACGACGCTGACTGCAACTTACCGCCCCTGAGAGGTGCTTGGACGATTCAGACTCGCCATCAACGGAAAAGGCTCTGTGTAGCGGGTAACCACACAGAGCCTTTGCGCCGTTCTACGCGGCCTTGGTCTCCCAGAAGATCTTGGAGATCTCGTCGATCTTGCCGAGCAGGTCCTCGGCCTTGGCGGCGTCGACCGTGCCCTTGGCGCCCGCCGCGCCGGCCAGCTTCGTGGCGTCCCAGAAGAGCTGGTGGAGCTGGGGGTACTGCTCCAGGTGCGGGGGCTTGAAGTAGTCGGTCCACAGCACCCACAGGTGGTGCTTGACCAGTTCGGCCCGCTCCTCCTTGATGGTCAGCGCGCGAGCGCGGAACACCGGGTCCTCGTTGGCCGCGTACTTCTCCATGATCGCCTTGACCGACTCCGCCTCGATCCGGGCCTGGGCGGGGTCGTAGACGCCGCAGGGCAGGTCGCAGTGCGCGGAGGCGACATGCTTGGGTCGTAGCAGTCGTGCGAGCATCAGAAGGTCCTTCCTTGATGCTGAGTCAGCTTGGTCCAGTTACCGACCTTACTCGGGTCCGAAGGCCCGTGGCGGAGGGGGTCTCGGCGTATGAGAGTGCGTGTCGAAGGGGATTCGATGCGCCCCGCCCTGTTGCCCGGGGACTGGCTCCTGGTGCGCCGAGGGGCCCCGGTCAGGCCCGGCGACATCGTGGTCGCCAGGCTCCCCGGCGACTCCTCCCGGCTGATCGTCAAGCGGGCCGCCTGGCGGGGCGACGACGGGTGGTGGCTGGAGAGCGACAACCAACGGGCCTCGGGCCGGCGCGACAGCTGGGACTTCGGGCCCGTCGCCGACGTGGTCGGGCGGGTCGTGCTGCGCTACTGGCCCCCGCGGCGGGGTTCGCTCGAGCGGCGCCCGTAGTCGCGGCCGTGTCACCGGCCGCCGCGGCGGCGGGCCCGGTAGGCGGCGACGTTGGCCCGGCTGGCGCAGCGGGACGAGCAGTAGCGCCGCGAGCGGTTGGAGGAGGTGTCGAGGAACGCCCGGCCGCAGCGAGGGTCCTGGCAGCGGCCCAGCCGCCCGGCGCCGTGCTCGGCGACCACCGCGGCCAGGCCCATGACGGCGCCCGCGGCGGGGTCCTCCGTGGGGTCCTCGGCCAGGTGGAGGTGCCAGCCGCTGCCGTCGTGCGCGGCGAGCTGCGGCCGTACGGGATGGAGGACGAGCAGCGTGTTGAGCAGCGCCACCACGGCCGCCTCGTCCTCGGCGGCGAAGACGGCGGCGAGCTGGTCACGCAGCTCCCGCAGTGCGGACGGCGGGTCGGGGTCGTTGACGAGACGGACCGCCCACTCGGCGTAAGAGGTCAAGTCCATGTCGGAGTATTACACGCCGGAGGATCACCCGGCAGGGACCGGGGTGGCGCCCGGCCCGGCGGCCACCCCGATCCGTCCCTCGCGCGTCAGCCCTCGGGGTGCAGCACGCGCTTGAGGAAGGTGCGGGTGCGCTCCTGCCGCGGGTCGCCGATGACCTGGGCCGGCGGCCCGTCCTCGACGATGACGCCGCCGTCCATGAACACGACCCGGTCCGCGACCTCGCGGGCGAAGCCCATCTCGTGGGTCACCACGAGCATGGTCATGCCCTCCTCGGCCAGCTTGCGCATGACCGCGAGCACGTCGCCGACGAGCTCGGGGTCGAGCGCCGAGGTGGGCTCGTCGAACAGCATGAGGTCGGGGTCCATGGCCAGCGCCCGGGCGATGGCCACGCGCTGCTGCTGGCCGCCGGACAGCTGGGCCGGGTAGGAGCCCGCCTTGTCGCCGACGCCCACCCGGTCGAGGTTGGCCTGGGCGACCCGCTCGGCCTCCTGACGGCCGCGCTTGAGCACCCGCTGCTGGGCGATCATGACGTTCTGCAGCGCGGTCATGTGCGGGAACAGGTTGAACTGCTGGAACACCATGCCGATGCGGCGCCGGACCGCGTCGATGTCCACGTCGGGGTCGGTGACCTCGACGCCTTCCACCAGCACCTTGCCCCGGGTCGGCTCCTCCAGCAGGTTCACGCAGCGCAGCAGCGTGGACTTGCCGGAGCCGGACGGGCCGATCACGCAGACCACCTGGCCGGTGTCGACGGTGCAGTCGATGCCCCGCAGCACCTCGTTCTTGCCGAAGTGCTTGTGCAGGTCCTTGATCTCGATGGCGGGCGTCATCGGGCCCTCACCTCCCGCTTCTCCAGCCGACTGGAGAGGTGCCCCAGGGGGATCGTGACCAGCAGGTACGTCAGGCCGGACACCATGATGGGCGTCGCGTTGGCGTACTGGGAGGCCAGGTCGTTGCCGAACTTGGCCAGCTCCACGTACTCGCCGGACACGCCGAGGAAGAGCACCAGCGACGAGTCCTTGAGCAGCGCAACGAACTGGTTGGTGGTCGGCGGGATGACGATCCTGATGGCCTGGGGGATGACCACCGTGATCTGTGATCGCGCGGCCGACATGCCGAGCGAGCGCGCCGCCTCGACCTGCCCCTTGGGCACCGCCTGCAGACCGGCCCGGAACACCTCCGCCTGGTAGGCGGCGCCGACCAGCCCGAGGCCCAGGATGCCCTGGCCGTACGTGCCGCCGGGCACCTCGAAGCCGGGCAGCGCCAGCGGCAGGAAGGTGATCAGCAGGAAGATGAGCAGGGCGGGCAGCCCGCGGAAGATCTCGATGTAGAGCGTCGAGATCCAGCGGTACGGCCGGACGGTCGACAGCCTCATGAGCGCGAGCACCAGCCCGAGCACGAACGAGACGACGAACCCGCCGACCGAGTAGATGATCGTGTTGCGCAGCGCGACCGTGAACAGCTCCGGCAGGGCCTTGCCGGCCACGTCCGGCTTGGCGAAGTTCTCCGCCAGGCTGGCCCAGTCGGCGTAGAAGGCGATGCCGACGACGATCGCGACCAGGACGGCGTACTGGATCGCGCGGCTGATGCGTTGTTTCTTACGCGGGCTGAGCCGGGCCTTTCCGCCCGGCTCAGCCGCCACCGGTGGTAGGTGGTCCGTCATGGATCAACCCAGCTCGCCGGGCTTCTTGCCGAACCACTTGACGAAGATCTTCTCGTAGGTGCCGTCGGACTTGGCCTGGGTGATCGTGTCGTTGATCGTCTTGAGCAGGACCGGGTCGGCGTTCTTCTTCAGGCCGATGCCGTACTGCTCGCCCGTGTCGAGGCTGGCGATCATCTCGAACTTGTCGGCGATCTCCGGCTTCTTCAGCCAGGTGAGCACGACCGGCAGGTCCTGGACGATCACGTCGGCCTGGCCGGCCTGCAGGGCCAGCAGCTCCTTGGCGGAGTCGGCGTACTCGGTCGGGTCCAGGCCCTGCTTCTTGACGTAGTCGAGGCCCGTCGTGCTGGCCTGGGCGCCCAGCTTGAGCCCCTTGGCCTTGACGTCCTCCAGCGACTTGGCGCCGGTGCCCTTCTTGGCCAGCAGGGCCTGGGTGGCGTCGAAGTACGGCTCGGAGAACGTGATGTTCTGCTTGCGCTCGGGAGTGATCGTCATACCGGCGGCGGCGACGTCGCACTTGCCGGTGGCCATGGCCGCGCCGCTCTTGATGACGGCGAAGTCGATGTCCACGATCTCCTGCTGGACGCCGAGCTTCTTGGCGACCAGGTCGACGATGTCCACGTCGAACCCGACGATCTTGCCGTCCTTGTCCTTGAACTGGAACGGCTCGTACGGGATGTTGGTGCAGGTGGTGAGCTTGCCCGGGTGAACGAGCTTGGCTCCGCCCGCGGCCGTGTCACCTCCGGTCGTGGCGGAGGTGGAGCCGCCACCCGAACCGCCGCCGCAGCCGGACAGCGCCAGGACGGCGGTCAGGGCGAGCGCGCCGATGGCTTGGCCACGGCTGCTCCTGGGCCAGAGGGCCATGTCAGGCCTCCTCAGAGATATGTCATAAAAGTCGGATTTGGTGAAGTTTAAGTGGCAGGTTGCCCGGCTCCGTCATCGGACATTTAACAATGCGTCAACGGAACGGCGTCGGCGGCGATACCTGTGGTCGTCTCGGCATGTGGCACTATGGGGCGACGGGTGACCCCCGTAACCCCTCACGAGACGTTCGGGAGGGGACCCTGGCGGCTACCGAAGCCAGGCCTCTCGCGCCGTCTGCCGAAGGTCCTTCGTCCGCCCGATGACTACTGGGGTCTCTCTGTGACTGCCTCTTCTGCCTCGTCCGCATCGTCCTCCCCCACATCACTCGACGTCGATCCGGTCTTCGCCCTGCACCGCGGCGGCAAGCTGGAGGTCCGCTCCACCATCCCCGTCCGCGACGCCGGCGACCTGTCACTGGCCTACACCCCCGGGGTGGCTCAGGTCTGCACCGCCATCGCCGACACGCCGTCGCTCGTGAACGACTACACGTGGGTCTCCAACGTCGTGGCCGTCGTCTCCGACGGCACCGCCGTCCTCGGCCTCGGTGACATCGGCCCGGCCGCCGCGATGCCCGTCATGGAGGGCAAGGCGCTGCTGTTCAAGGAGTTCGCCGGGGTCGACGCCGTGCCGATCTGCCTCGACTGCACCGACGTCGACGCGCTCGTCGAGACCGTCGTCCGGCTCGCCCCCTCCTTCGGCGGCATCAACCTCGAGGACATCAGCGCCCCCCGCTGCTTCGAGGTCGAGGACCGCCTGCGCGAGCTGCTCGACATCCCCGTCTTCCACGACGACCAGCACGGCACCGCCATCGTCGCCCTGGCCGCCCTCACCAACGCCGCCCGCCTCACCGGCCGCACGCTCGGCGACCTGCGCGCCGTCGTCGCCGGCGCCGGGGCCTCCGGCGTCGCCGTCACCCGCATCCTGCTGGAGGCCGGCATCGGCGACATCGCCGTGGCCGACTCCAAGGGCATGATCCACGCCGGCCGCGACGACCTCAACCCGGTGAAGTCGGCCCTCGCCCGCGACACCAACCGCGCCGGCCACACCGGCTCCACCGAGCAGGCGCTGGCCGGGGCCGACGTGTTCGTCGGCCTGTCCGGCTCGACCGTGTCGGAGGAGGCCATCGCGTCCATGGCGCCCGAGTCGATCGTGTTCGCGCTGTCCAACCCGACGCCCGAGGTGGCGCCGTCCGTGGCCGCCCGCCACGCCCGGGTGGTCGCCACCGGCCGCTCCGACTTCCCCAACCAGATCAACAACGTGCTCGCCTTCCCCGGCGTCTTCCGCGGGGCGCTCGACGTCCGGGCCACCGCCATCACCGAGAACATGAAGGTGGCCGCCGCCACCGCGCTCGCCGCCGTGATCGGCGACGACCTCGCGGCCGACTACGTCATCCCCAGCCCCTTCGACGAGCGGGTCGCCCCCGCCGTCACCGCGGCCGTGGCCGAGCAGGCCAGGAAGGACGGCGTCGCCCGCGTCAAGGGGTGACGCGTACAGGATCTGCCGGGCCGGCGTCCGAGTAGTTCGCACGAGCATCGGGAAAGCGCAAAACTTCCTTTACTCAGCGTGCTATAACAGGAGCTCTCTGTAAGGACGCCGGCTCCCGCCTCCCTCGGTAAGGAGGCCACGATGTGGCCGGCTCCACTCCCGCGGTGAGGAGAGCGATGACACGCGAGCCCAACAGACTGCTGCGGCAGCTCATCGCGGAGTCGGGCTTCTCCCACAAAGGGCTGGCCAGGCGCCTCAACGAGCTGGGCGCCACGCGCGGCACCCCGGGCCTGAAGTACGACCACAGCTCCGTCCTGCGATGGATCGGTGGCCAGCGGCCCAGGGAACCCGTGCCGGCGCTGCTCAGCGAGATCTTCGCGCTACGGCTCGGCAGGCCCGTCCGACCCGAGGACCTGGGCATGCCGACGATCGTCACCCCCCTCCACCTCGGGCAAGAGTTCACGCACACGTGGCAGGAGGGGGTCGCGACCGTGACGGCGCTGTGGCGGGCCGACGTGGAGAGAAGAAGATTCCTGATCGACTCCACGTTCGCGATAGGAGCCGGCTCCGTGGGAGCCGTGCGCTGGCTGACCTCCCCACCCGAAGGCCGCCTCGAAGGCGGCGGCACCCGCCGCGTCGGCAGGGCCGACATCGCGGCCATCCACGAGGTGACCCGCTCGTTCGGCGAGCTCGACAACCGCTTCGGCAGCGGGCGCGTGCGGGCGTCCGTGGTCAAGTACCTCGACACCGCCGTGGCGCCGCTGCTCAAGGACGGCACGTACGGCGAGGGCACCGGCAGGCAGCTCGCCGCCGCCGCGGCCGAGCTCACCCGGCTGGCCGGCTGGATGGCCTACGACCTGGAGCAGCACGGCCTCGCCCAGCGCTACCTCATCCAGGCGCTGCGCCTGGCCAGAGGCGCCGGCGACGACGCGCTCGGCGGCGAGATCCTGGCCGGCCTGGCCCACCAGGCCATCTACATGGGGCAGCCGGCCCACGCCCTCGACCTGGCCAGGGCCGCCCAGCTCGCGGCGCGGCGCTCGGGCGTCCAGACGCTCATGGCGTCCTGCCACGTGCTCGAGGCCCACGCCCACGCCGGCCTCGGCGACGCCCGCTCCTGCAGCGCCAGCCTCCACCAGGCCGAGCTGGCCTTCGACCGCCGCTCCCCGGGGCGCGAGCCCGCCTGGCTCAGCTACTTCGACGAGGCCTACCTCGCCGCCAAGTTCGCCCACTGCTTCCGCGACCTCGGCGACGGCGCGCGGGCCGTGCGCCAGGCCCGCCGCTCGCTCGACATGGACGGTCGCTACGTGCGGGGCCGGATGTTCAACCTGTCGCTGCTGGCCGCCGGGCTGCTCCAGTGCGGCGAGCTGGAGGAGGCGTGCGGGGTGGCGGCCGGGGCCCTCGACCTGGCCGGGGAGCTCCAGTCGGTCAGGTCCCGGTCCTACGCCACCGACCTGCGCAGGCGGCTGGAGCCGTTCCGGCGCGAGCCCGCGGTCACGTCCCTGTACGAACGCGCCCGCGTCCTCGCGCCGGTGTGATCACTCGCCGATCAGTTCACCGTTGGGGCCGACGATCGACTTCGTCGCGGCCAGGTTGGCCTTGTTGTAGACGTCGGCGACCTCGCCGTCGAAGTAGGCCGAGCTGATGAAGTCGATCCGGTCGTTGCCGTCCTGGTCGTGGAACAGGCTCGTGACGCCGTTGAGGTAGCCGGTGCGCTTGTTGTTGTCGTAGCGCAGCAGCCACGGCGCGCCGTCGGAGCCGCCCGTCATCGAGCACTTGAGCACCTGGTGCGTCTCGACCTTGAACATGTTGACCTGGTAGGTCTTGGTGCCCGTCTTGCCGGCGCAGATCTTGGGGGTCACGCCGGTGAAGGGCTTGTCGCCGTCGGGGTGCGGGGCGGCCGGGTAGCCGAAGACGGTGACCTTCTGGCCCATGGGCTGGTTCCAGGCGACACCCTGACCACCGACGGCGTCCCCGAGCCGGCCGGCGTCCTTGGCCACGCCGAGGACGTACTCACCCTGGTAGAACGTACGCGAGGTGCCGGGCTTGAGCCACTTCTGCGTGTAGAAGCGGGTGATCGTGTAGTTCCCGCGCGCGTCCTCGACCTTCGTGCCGGGCCCCTTGTACGCGTCGTACTCGGCCTTCGTCACCAGGACGGACTCCGGCTCGCCGAACTTGTAGCCGTTGCCCCTGCCGGTCTTGGCGGCCTTGTACGCCTGCTCGCCGACCTCTTCCCTCTCCACGACCGCGCCCGGGTAGTCGGGCCCGACCCGGTCGGCCGGCTTGTCCTCGCCCTCGGACCAGCAGTTGCCCAGGTTCAGCTTGCAGCTGGCGAACTCCTTGGCGGAGATCTCGCGCGGCTTGATCCACTTGTCGCCGGCCCACTTGTCGAACTCGGCCTTCGTCACCGTCTTCTCGCCGGCGAGCTCGAAGCCGTTGTGCACGGCCACGAACGCGAAGTCGCCGTCGTAGTCGTCGTAGGTGTCGAGGTCGTAGGCGGTGAAGGCGTACGCGCCCGCGTAGACGCCGTACGGGGCCTTGCCCTGGTAGTAGCCGGGGACGAACACCCACTTGGCGAAGACGTCCTTGCCGCTCTCGTAGACGCAGTGGCCGGCGGTGGCGACCAGGTTGCGGTTCCTGGCCTGGATGGAGGTGGCGGAGCAGTAGCGGTAGTTGCCGCCGCGGTCGAGGAAGAAGACCTTGCCGAGGGTCTTCGGCAGGTTCACGTTCTTGCTCTTGGGCGCCGCGCCCGTGGTGCCGGTCGGTGCCGTCATGCCCGGCTTGCCGTCAGCCGTGGTGGTCTTGGGGTGCACCAGCTTGGGCACGTCCTTGGCGTCGACGCGGAACTCGGTCGCCTTCTTCAGCGCGGCGCCGTTGGCGTCCAGCCAGAAGTACGCGGCGCTGTAGGCGTCGGCGGGCTTGGGGGAGAGGGGGTCACTCACCCAGCTCGGCGCGGCGGTGGCGGGGGTGGCGAGGGCGGCGGCGCTGAGACCGGCGACGGCAAGGGGCACGAGCAGGCGCTTCACTGGGGGGCTCCACAAAGTTGTCAAGTGTCTCGTAAGACCCTATCGACCCACAGGTCACTGAGGTAAGGGGGCGTACCAAAAGACCCGGAAAAGGCCGAAGGGCCCGGCAGAAGCCGAGCCCTTCGGGTCAAGCATGTGAACGATGACCTAGGGCCGTCGTTCGGGTACCGCGGTGAACTACTTGACGAGCTTGCCGGACCACACGGCCGCAGCGGCCTTGTAGATCGCGGCGGTCTCGCCGTCGAAGATCGCCGAGGTGATGGTGTCGTACCGCTTGTTGTCGTCGGTGTCCACGATGAGGCTGGTGACACCGTTGACGTAGCCGAGACGCTTGGCGTTGCTGTACTTGTACAGCCAGGGGCCACCGTCGTAGCCGGCGGTCACCGGGCAGCGCAGGCTCTGGTGCTCCTCGACCTTCTTGGCCGGGACCTGCAGAACCTTGGAAGCGGTCTTGCCGTAGCACCACTTCGGCGTGACACCGGTGTAGGGCTTGTTCCCGTCCGGGTGCGGGCCCGCCGGGTAACCGAAGGTGCGGACGACCGTGCCACCGGGCTGGTTCCACGTCACACCCTGGCCGCCGACCATGTCACCGAGACGGCCGACGTCCTTGAGGGCGGCGGCGGTGTCCACGACGAAGAAGTCGGTGCGGTAGTACTTCGTCTCCGAGCCGGGCTTGTACCAGGCCTGGACGTAGTAGTGGGTGATGGTGGCCGTCTCGCGGTCCAGCTTGACGGTGCCGGGGTACTCGCGCGGGTTCCGCTTGGCCTTCTCGGCGTACTCGAAGCCCTCACGGTAGGTCACCTGCTCGACGATGGGCTCGCCGAACTTGTAACCGTTGCCCTTGCCGACCCGGGCAGCCTTGTAGGTGGCCTCGGAGACCTCGACCTTGGCAACCTCGGCACCCGGGTAGTCCGGGCTGGTGAGCTGGTCACGCGTGCCGTGCTTGCGGCTGTAGAGGTCGGTGGTCTTCGGGTCGAGCTTGCCCTTCTTGAACTCGTCCTCGGAGACTTCGACTTCCTTGGTGAACTTCTCACCGGTGGCCGCGTCGTACTCCGCCTTGGTGACCTGCTTGGTGGAGACGGCGTTGGGGCCGCCCACACCGTTGTACACGGTCACGAACGCGTAGTCGCGGTCGAAGTCCTCGTAGACGTCGAGGTCGTAGTGCGTGAACGCCTGCTTGCCGATGTAGATGCCGTAAGGCGTCTTGCCCTGGTAGTAGCCGGGGACGAACGCCCAGCGGCTCACGACCTCGTTGTTGGCAGCCATGTCGTAGACGCAGTGCCCGGCCGTGGCGACCAGGTTGCGGTACTGCGACTGGATGGACGTGCCGGAGCAGTAGTACAGCTTGCCGTCGCGACCCTCGAAGAAGACCTTGCCGATGGTCTTCGGCAGGTTCACGTTCTGGGTCTTGACCGCGACCTTCTTCTCCTCGCCGATCGGCACAGCCGAGCCCGGCTTGGTGTCGGCGGAGTAGCCACCGCCGCTCTTGATCTTCTTGACCTCGAGCGAGTCGGGGTTGAAGGCGACGGCCTGCTTCAGAGCGGCGTTGTTGGACTTGGTCCAGAAGTCGAGGACCTCAGCAGCCTGAGCCTCGGTCTTGGCCAGAGCGTCGGTCGCGACGTCGCCCTGGGCCTGAGCAGTGCCGGCCAGACCAGCAGCCAGCAGACCGGTGGCCAGAATGGCGCCACCGGCGGGGAGGAGGATGCGCTTCAAGGTAACTCCTTGGGCTGTCGTGGAACGCTTCTTGCGTCCCATGCGTCAGTAAAGGGATAGCCAGAAGATACAGGCGTGATCTTGGGGTGCGGTAGCCACTTTGGAAGGAAAACAGGGGGCTTGTCGGCCGTGATCGTTCTGTGATGTTTAGATCGCCTATCGCCAGGACTTGTCCGGTGTGCCTGACGCGCCCGTTTTCCCTGATCAACATAAGCGTGTTGTTAAAGTGACTACTGAGGGCAGCGAGTCGTCGATCAGACCCTCTCGGCATCGATGTGACGCACATCACACCCCTCGGATGGCACCGTACGCGCGTCCGATGCGTCAAAACGGTCCGCACTTTCCCCGGGAACGCCGAAGGGCCCGGCGATGCCGGGCCCTTGACGAGTGACGCGGGGTCGATCGGGTCAGCCCGATCGGGGTGCGTTACTTAGAGGATCTTGCCAGACCACACGTTCGAGGCGGCCTTGTAGATCGCCGCGGTCTCGCCGTCGAAGTACGGCGAGGAGATGTAGTCGACGCGACCGTTGGCGTCCTGGTCGTTGAAGGTGCTGGTGACACCGTTCACGTAGCCGAGACGCTTGCTGTTGCTGTAGTTGACCAGCCACGGACCACCGTCGGCGCCCTCGGTCATCGAGCACTTGAGGGCGATGTGCTCCTCGATCTTCTTGGCGGCGGAACCGACAAGCTTCTTCGAGGTCTTCCCGTAGCACCACTTGGGCGTGATGCCGGTGAAGTTCTTGTTGCCGTCGGGGTGCGCGGCGGCCGGGTAGCCGAACACGCGGACGTACTTGCCGGTGGGCTGGTTCCAGGCGACACCCTGACCGCCGACGTTGTCACCGAGGCGGCCGGCGTCCTTCGCGAAGCCCTCGATGATGTAGAAGACGGTCTTGTAGAACTTGGTGTCGGAGCCCGGCTTGTACCACTGCTGCACGAAGAAGTGCGTGATGGTCCAGTTGCCGCGGGCGTCCTGCTTGATGGTCGCCGGGTACTTCTCGGCGTTCTCGGCCTGGGCCTTCTTGTAGGCAGCGGCCTGCGCGTCGGTCACGATCTCCGTGACGGGCTCGCCGAACTTGTAGCCGTTGCCCTTGCCGAGCCGCGCGGCCTTGTACTTGGCCTCGGAGACCTCGATCTTGGCGACCTGGGCACCGGGGTAGTCGGGGCCGGTCGGCTCCGCCTGCGAGCCACGCTTGACCCAGCACGCCGTGGTGGAGGTCGGGTCCAGCTTGCACTTGCGGAACTCGTCGCGGGTGATCTCGACGTCCTTGGCGTCCTTGACGCCCTGGTACTTGTCGAACTCGGCCTTCGAGACCTGCTTGGCCGTGCCGCCACCCAGCTGGATGCCGTTGTACACGGTCACGAACGCGTAGTCGCGGTCGTAGTCCTCGTACACGTCGAAGTCGTAGTGCGTGAACGCCTGCTTACCGACGTAGATGCCCCACGGCGTCTTGCCCTGGTAGTAGCCCGGGACGAAGACCCACTTGGACATGACGTCCGTGTTGCCGGCCGTGTCGTAGACACAGTGGGCCGCGGTGGACACCAGGTTGCGGTACTTGGACTGGATGGAAGTGGCGGAGCACCACTTCTTCTCGCCCTTGCTGTTGACGAAGAAGACCTTGCCGATGGTCTTCGGCAGGTTCACGTTCTGAACCTTGACCGTGGTCTTCTTCTCCTGGCCGATCGGCGAGGCCGAGCCCGGCTTGGTGTCGGCGCTGTAGCCGCCCTTGCTCTGGAGCTTGGCGACGTCGTTCTTGTCCCAGACGTTGGACTCGGTCGCGGCCTTGAGGGCCGCACCGTTGCTCTCGGCCCAGTACTGGGCGATGGCCTTGGCGTCGGCCGCGCTCTTCGCCATCGGGTCGGTGGCGACGTCTCCGGCGGCCTGAGCGGTGCCGGCGAGGCCGGCAGCCAGAAGGCCGGTAGCCAGGAGGGCGCCACCGGCGGGGATGAGGATGCGCTTCAAGGGAACTGCTCCTTGGTCTGTCGTGAGACGCATGTTGCGTCCCATGCGTCAGTAAAGGGATAGCAAGGAACATAGCGCGGTGATCTTTGCAGGTGGAAGCCGGTTTGCCCGGTTCGGTAGGCACCCTTACCGCCGTGACCTTTCCGTGACCAGTCAGTGATCTTAGCGGTGGGTGATCAAGGGGTCACGTTTTCGCTGGGTATCGCGGGGTTCCGTAAGGCTCCGGTAAAGACGGATTAAACGGACATCACGCTGCGTGGCCGGATGTATGTGAGGTAGATCACAGGAACCAAAACGGGCTCCAACTCCGTCTAACTCCGCCCCCGGGCCGGATGATCTTGAGAATCGGCGTCCGGAACGGGGTTCTCGACCCTTCCCGGCCTTCCTGCGCCCAAACCGGCGGGCCCCCGGGAACGCGAAAAAGGGCCCGGCCGAAGCCGGGCCCCTCCGTGAAGCGGGGTGTTACTTGTACAGCTCGCCGTTCGAGCCGACGATCTTGCCGGACCACACGTTCTTGGCCGCGTTGTAGATCGACGCCGTCTCCCCGTCGAAGTACGGCGAGGTGATGTAGTCGATGCGGTCGTTGCCGTCCTGGTCGGCGAACGTGCTGGTCACGCCGTTGACGTAGCCCAGCCGCTTGCTGTTGCTGTAGTTGCTCAGCCAAGGGCCGCCGTCGAAGCCGGGCGTGACCGCGCACTTGAGGCCCACGTGCTCCTCGATCTTGAGCCACGAAGCGCCCACGGCCTTGCCGGTCGTCGCGCCGTAGCAGTGCTTCGGCGTCACACCGCTGTAGGGACGGTTGCCGTCCGGGTGCGGGCCGGCCGGGTAGCCGAACGCGCGCACGGTCTTGCCCGTGGCCTGGTTCCAGGCCACGCCCTGGCCGCCGACGACGTCGCCCAGGCGGCCCGCGTCCTTCGACAGCAGGATGTAGTAGCGGCCGCCCCAGCCGCGCTTCGGGCCGCTGAACCGCTCGAAGTCCTTGCGGTCCACCTGCTTGACGCCCTCGAAGGCGATGCCGTTGAAGACCGTGACGAACGCGTAGTCGCGGTCGTAGTCCTCGTAGACGTCGAAGTCGGTGTGGGTGAAGGCCTGCTTGCCCACGTAGATGCCGAACGGCGCCTTGCCCTCGTAGTAGCCGGGCACGAACACCCAGTTGCTCATCGTGTCCTTGTTGCTGTCCGTGTCGTACACGCAGTGGGCGGCCGTGGCGACCAGGTTGCGGTAGTTGGACTGCACGGACGTGGCCGAGCACCAGCGGAACTTGCCGGACCCGTCCACGAAGAACACCTTGCCGACCGTCTTGGGCAGGTTGACGTTCTGCGCGCGGCCGATGGGCTTCTTGTCCTCGCCGATGGGCGCGGCGGAACCGGGGTTGCCGTCCGCGGTGTAGCCGCCCTTGGAGACGACCTTCCTGACCTCCTTGGCGTCCCAGTCGTACGCCTTGGCGGCGCGGAGCGCGGCGCCGTTGGAGGCCAGCCAGAACGAGGCGACCGAGGCGGCCTGCGACGTGTTGCGGGCCATGGGGTCGGTGGCGATGTCGGCTCGGGCCTGCGCGGTGCCGGTGAGGCCGGCGGCCAGGAGGCCGGTGGCCAGGACGACGCCACCGGTCGGTAGGAGGATTCGCTTCAAGGTAACTCCAGGCTTTGCCTTGTGCTGCCGGGGTTCCGTACATCCCTCGGTGCAGCAGACGGACAGCCGGGAACCTATCGGTCTGACTTGGCGGCTGTGAATTTCACGAAGATCATGTCAGGGGCCGCCGGGGCGGCCGTGATCTTTTCGAGATCACGTCTTCCCTGATCATCGTGGCCGTTGCCACGCTCCGTGTAAGTTACGTCACATTTGGGGGAGTTGTGACCCCCGCCGCGTGCCGGTAGACCTCGCCGGCGGCGAGTGTGAAGTTGGGTGAGGAGACGGCGTCGTAGCCGCCCTTCGCGTCCCGGTTCCAGGTGAGGCTGTTGATCCCGTTCAGCGAACCGAGGCCCTGCGCGGCCTGGTAGTCGATCAGCCAGGGGCCGCCGCTGGCGCCCGCGGTGAAGTTGCACGGCTCGACCTGCACGCCGTACTGGAGGTCGAGGCTCGGGGCGACGGTCCAGCGGGTGCCGCCCGCGCACGACATCAGCCTGCGCCCGTCGAAGGGCCGCGTGCCGTCGGGCTGCGGGCCGGCCGGGTAGCCGAAGGCGGTGACGCGGTTGCCCACGCCCTTGGCGACGGCCAGGCCCTGGCCGCCGACGTTGTCCTGGAGGCGGCCGACGTCCTGCATGACGAGCTTGCCGCCCTTGGAGGCCCAGGTGAAACCGCGGTGCACGGTCACGAACGCGTAGTCGTAGTCGTAGTCGCCCCGGCCGCGCCAGTGTTCGTGCATGCTGACGGCCGCGCCGACGTAGATGCCGTCGGGCGTCTCCCCGTTGGGGCCGGGATTCGGGACGAAGATCCAGGAGTCGGCGGGCTTGAGCTGGCGGGCGTCGTAGGCGCAGTGCGCGGCGGTGGCGACGACGCTGCGGTTCTTGGCGGCCACCGCGCTGGCCGAGCACCAGTACTCCTTGGCTCCGAACCGGAAGTACACCTTGCCCATGGTCCGGGCGGTCGTGCCCTTCGCCGGCAGCTCCGGCGTCACGCTGAGCGGGACCTTGACCTTCTTGGCCGGGGTGAGCTGTTCGCTGGGCACGGTGGTCGCGCCCGCGCCCGTGGAGGACTGCGACCCCGGCGTCGCCGGGCTGTAGCTGTCGGCCTTCTTGAGGATGTCCGGCTTCCAGGACTCGGCGACCTTCTGAACGTCCGCGGCGGTCTTGGCGAGCGACACCGAGTAGACCCAGCTTTCGGTCCGCGCCGACGCCGTCCCCCCGAACGCGGGCAGCGCGAGCAGCGCGCTGAGCGCGGCGGCTGCCAGTCGCCGGACCGGGGGGATCATGGAAATGCCTTTCCTTGGGGTGTAAGGATGGATTTTTCCAGATCAACTGACTGTATTGCAGCTCGGATAGAGATTCGTTATCTGATCAAGAGTGACTTGTGTCGCATAAGGATGGTGTCAAGTAGACCATCCGGATAGGTGAGGCTCCTCCCACGTGTCGGTCGTTGCCGCAGCTCAGAGGCCACGGCAGGCTGCGAGCATGCGTCGACTTCTCTGTCTCGCCGTGCTTTCCTGTACGGCATTCGCCGCCACGCCAGCCGTGGCCGAGACTCACTCTCGTGACACGGACCGGAAGGTTTTCGTGATCATTGTTGGCGACAAGGGCGCCGTCTTGTCGTGCCGGCAGCGCTCGCCCAAGCCCGCGTGCGTCGCCCTCGAAAGGGCCGGCGGCGACCCCGCCCGGCTGCCCTCGCGGACCGACGCGGTCTGCACGATGGAGTACAACCCGGTGCGGGTCTCGGCGCTCGGCGTATGGGCGGGCCGCCCGGTCCGCTACGAGCGCACCTTCTCCAACAACTGCCAGATGCAGGCGGCGATGGGGCCGGTCTCCCAGTTCTGACCCGCGCCACTCCAGGAACAACGGGGACCTCGGCCGCCGGCCGGGGTCCCCTCCGCTTCTCGCGGGCGGGCGCGTGACGGGCGGGTGCACCGCATCGCCGTCTGTGGGGGACGGTCGAGCAAACCTGTCCAAGCGAACCGAATCACGTTCTGCTTTCATGGCGGCATGGACCCACGCACGCCCTGCCTTGTCGGCGCGGCGCAGTTGACCGTCCGCGAGCAGCCCGGTCCCGAGCCGCTGGACCTGTGGGAGGCGGTCGCGCGGGCCGCGGCCGACGACGCCCGGCTGCCGCCCGGGCGGCTCGGCTCGATCCAGGTGGTCCACACCGACTCCTGGCAGTACGACGACCCGCCCGGCCGCCTGGCCGAACGGCTCGGCGCGACGCCCGGGCACCGCGCGTACTCCAAGGTCAGCGGCACGGCGCCCCAACTGCTCATCGGCGAGGCCGCCGCGCGGATCGCCGCGGGCGGGCTCGACTGCGCCCTCGTCGTGGGCGCAGAGGCGCTCGCCACCCGACGCGCGTACCGGAAGGCGGGCGAGCGCGTGCCGTGGAGTCACCCGGCGGTCCCCAAGCCGCCCTACGGATGGGAGCGCCCGCCGCATCCCGCCGAGCTGGCGCACGAGCTGTTCCTGCCGGTCCACACGTACCCGATCATGGAGACGGCCCGGCGGGCGGCCCTCGGCTGGACCGTCGAGGAGGAGATGGCCGACCGGGGCCGGATGATGGCGCCCATGACCGAGGTGGCCGCCGCCAACCCGTACGCCTGGCGCCGCACCCCACGCACCCCGGCGGAACTGGCGGGCGGCCGGTTCGTCGGCTGGCCGTACACGCGCGACACCGTGGCCGTGCTGGAGGTGGATCAGGCCGCCGCGGTCGTCCTGGTCAGCGCCGAGCTGGCCGACCGGCTGGGTGTCCCCGAGGAGCGGCGGATCCACCTGCGCGGCTGGGCGTACGCCGAGGACACCTGGGAGGTGGCCGCGCGGCCCGCGCTCGGTTCGTCACAGGCGATCGCGCGGGCGGCGGAGGCGGCCTTCGCCCGGGCCGGGCTCGGGCTCGGCGACATGCGGGCCCTCGACGTGTACAGCTGCTTCGCCGTCGCCCTGCGGCAGGCGTGCGACGCGATCGGGCTCGACCCGTCCGACCCGCGCGGGCTCACGGTGACCGGCGGGCTGCCGTACGCGGGCGGCCCGGCCAGCGACTACGTCCTCCACTCGACCGCCGCCATGGCCGGGCTGCTGCGGGCCCGGGGCGGCCACGGCCTGGTCACCTCGGTCGGCATGCACCTGACCAAGCACGCCTACGCGATCTGGTCCACCGAGCCGGGAGGCGCGCTCGGCGACGGCCGCCCGGTCTTCACCGCCGACCCGGTCAAGATCGTCGATGTGTACGACGGGCCGGCGGTCGTCGCCGGCTACACCGTGGCGCACGGACGCGACGGGGCGGCCGAGCGGGGCATCCTCGTCGTGGACCTGCCCGGTGGCGGCCGGGCGCACGCGCTCGTCCACGATCCGGGCCTGATCGCGGAGGCGGAGGCGCGCGAACTGGTCGGCGAGACGGTGCGCCTGGCCTCCGACGGCCGGATGAACACCGCCACCTGGTGACGGCGGCCCCACGGTGACGGCGGCCCCATGGTGACGGCGGACTGACGGTGACGGCGGCCCCATGGTGACGGCGGACTGACGGTGACGGCGGCCACCTGATCGTGTCGCCCGCCTGCCGGCCAGGCCCTCGCGGCAGGCGGGGGAAGGTCAATGTGGCGATCAGGTGAATGCGCCGTACCCCGTCCCTGGACTGGACTGGGACGGAAGGCGAGAGCCCGCACGACACGAGGACCGCCGTGGCCGATCAGTTCGACGTCATCGAGGCCGGCCAGTCCAGCCGCCGCCGGCGCTGGACCGGCGTCGCGGTGCTCGCGGCGCTCCTCGCCATCCCCGTCGCCGGCCTGCTCGCCGGCCGTGACCCCGCGCCGGAGCCCCGCGACGCCGGGCACGAGGTGAGCCCCTCCGCCGCTCCCATGACCACGACGAAGGCCGCGCCCAACATCCTGTTCGCCAAGCCGAAGACCAAGGGCGGCGACGAGGTCATCCGGGTCGTCTTCCCCGACGGCACCCCCGCCGAGGTCCGCTATCCGGCGCGGCTCGGGCTCGCCGCCCTCGGGTCGCGGCCGTTCCAGGGCGCCTGGGTGGACGGCCAGTACCGCCGCATGTCCGCGCCGTACGGCGGCGAGGCCGAGGTGTCGAGAGGCGGCAGGCCCCTCCGCAACCTCACGCCCGACGTCGAGCTGTGGCCGCGCCAGCCCGGCAGCGGCTCGTACGGGCAGGTGCTGCTGTTCTCGTTCGGCGACTGGCGGCTCGCGATGTACGACCGGCCCGAGGGGCTCACCTTCGAGCAGCGCATGGCCGCGGCCGGGCACATCAGGGGCAGGATCACCAAGGGCGGCTACCTGGTGCTGACGGCCACGGCCCCGGTCCGCCTGGCCCGGCCGGGTGAGACCGTGCTGGGCGACCCGGTCGGGCCGCAGCTGTGGTTCGGCGGCGTGGCCGGCGACGTCGTGGGACTCATCCCGGTGCCGGACTGCGACGAGGTGTCGCCGGCGCCCATGATGATCGACCGCCGTGGCCGGCCGGCCCGCACCGCCTGTCGCGGCGGGGTGCAGATCGCCGCCTCCGGCGCGCCCGCGTTCGTCGAGCGGGCGGTCAAGGAGATCCGGATCACGCTGAAGTAGGGTGCGGCCATGTTCGCCGTTACCGCCACACAGACCGATCCCGACAATCCTCTGGCCGGGCTGACGCTCGGCGAGCGGCCGGAGCCCGCGACCCCGGACGGCTGGACCACCGTCACCGTGCGGGCCGCCGCGCTCAACCACCATGACCTGTGGACGCTCAAGGGTGTCGGTATTCGCCAGGACCGGCTGCCGATCGTGCTCGGCTGCGACGCGGCCGGTGTCGACGAGGACGGCAACGAGGTCATCGTCCACGCGGTGATCGGCGCGGGCGCCGACGAGACGCTCGACCCGAAGCGCTCGCTGCTGTCGGAGGTCCACGACGGCACCTTCGCCGAGCGTGTCGCCGTGCCGCGCCGCAACCTCGTGCCGAAGCCGGCGGCGCTCAGCTTCGAACAGGCCGCGTGCCTGCCGACGGCCTGGCTGACCGCCTACCGGATGCTGTTCGACAAGGCGGAGCTCCAGCCGGGCTCGACGGTGCTCGTCCAGGGTGCCGGTGGCGGCGTCGCGACGGCGCTGATCGCGCTCGGCCGGGCCGGGGGTTACCGCGTCTGGGCCACCAGCCGTTCGGCGGACAAGCGGGAGCGGGCCCGTGAGCTGGGAGCGGATCAGGTCTTCGAGACGGGCGCGCGGCTGCCCGAGCGGGTGGACGCGGTGATGGAGACCGTCGGCCAGGCCACCTGGGACCATTCGCTCAAGTCGCTCAAGCCGGGCGGCCGGATCGTGGTGTCGGGCGCGACCAGCGGCGCGGCGCCGCCGGCCGACCTCAACCGCGTCTTCTTCCTCCAGCTCGCGGTGGTGGGCTCCACCATGGGCACCCGTGACCAGCTCGGCCGCCTGGCGGTCTTCCTGGAGCAGACGGGGGTCCGTCCGGTCATCGACCGGACGCTGCCGCTGGCCGAGGCCCGTGACGGGTTCGCCGCGCTGGCCGAGGGCGACGTGTTCGGCAAGATCGTCTTCACGCCCTGACGCGTCCCTCCCCGATAGGCGTCACGGCCTGACGCGTCCCTCCCCGCGAGAGGCTTCACGGGCTGACGTCCCCGTCCGTGAAGGCCTTCGCGGCCTGAGGCAAGCCCCTGTTCGAGGGGTACGAAAGGGGAGAAGGCCCCCTTTCGACCGGGAGGCGTCGCCATGACCGTCGAACCCCTCGGGCCGGGCTCGCTGCACTGGGAGACCGCGGGCGAGTACCGCAACCTCCTCGGTGGCGGCAGCGCGCTGGTCCTGCAGACCATGCACCCCGCCGTCGGCGCGGCCGTGGCGCGCCACTCCGCCTTCCGCGACGACCCGTGGGGCCGGCTCGTCCGCACCCTCACCTCCGCCCAGACCTGGGTGTACGGGGGAGAGGCCGGTCCCGCCGAGGGGGCCCGGCTGCGCGAGCTGCACCGGCGCTTCGCCGGCGTGGACGAGCGGGGCCGCCCCTACCACGCGCTGAGCGGGGAGGCGTGGGCGTGGGTCCATCTGTCGCTGTTCGAGCGGTACGTCACGCTCAACCGCCTCTTCGGCGTGCCGTACGGCCCGGACGGCGAGCGCAGGCTGTACGCGGAGACGCGGCGGATCGGCGCCATCCTGCGAGTGCCCGAGCGGGAGATGCCCGGGGACATCGAGGCGTTCTGGCGGTACTTCGACGGCGTGGTGGCCGGGCGGCTGGAGGCGCATCCGACGGCGTTCGAGGTGCTCGCCATGCTGCGTTCGACGCCGCCACCTCCGGGACTACCCTCGCCGCTGCGTCACCTGTGGCTCCCGGT
Organism: Nonomuraea sp. NPDC050691; assembly: GCF_040654455.1. Classification (NCBI taxonomy): domain Bacteria; kingdom Bacillati; phylum Actinomycetota; class Actinomycetes; order Streptosporangiales; family Streptosporangiaceae; genus Nonomuraea; species Nonomuraea sp. NPDC050691. The sequence continues at coordinate 2,243 of NZ_JBFAIA010000025.1, read as the reverse complement.
GGGCATCGGGTGGGGGGAGTTCGCCTGGTTCGTCACGGTCGGGACGTTGCCGCCGGCCGTACGGGAGAGGCTGGGGCTGCGCTGGTCGGTGCGCGACGAGCGGCGGCTGCGTCACCTCGGCCGGGCGGTGGCCGCGATCACGCCGCGGCTGCCGGAGCGGCTGCGCTACATGCCGCTCGCCTGCCGCGCCCGCCGCGCCGCCCGCCACGCCTGACCCCACCATCAAAGCCGCGCCCGCTCCGCTCCCGATCGTCAGTGGAGCGTGTCGCGGATGCGGCCGGACGCCTCGTCGAGCGTCGCCCGCACCCGTTCCAGGCGCCCGCGGTCCAGCTTGCCCCCGGACGCCTGCTCGCGCACCTGGGCCACGAAGTCGGCCAGCATGCCGCCCAGCTCGGCGTCGAGGTCGGCCCGCGAGCCCGGCGCGCCGCCCAGCGAGGACCACACCTCGGCCCAGATGCGGCGCCACTCGCCCGTCAGCCGCTGGCTCTCGCCCTGCCAGTGCTCGGCGTGCTCCATCCACTGCCGCTTCTGCTCCCGCTTGAGCCGCTGGAGGTCGGCCTTCTGCCGCTCGCGCGTGCGCCGGATGTCCTCGGCGGATCCCACGCGCACGTCCTTGGCCATCCTGGTCAGCTCCTCGCGCAGCGACTTCACCGTGTCGCGCACGTCCTCCTTGACCTCCCGTGCGATGTCGCGCACGGAGGCGGAGATCTCCTGCTCCAGGTCGTCGAGCTCGTCGAGGCGGGCGTTCAGCTCCTCGCGGCCCTTGTCGGTGATCGAGAACACCTTCTTGCCGTCGACCACCTCGTGCGTGACCAGCCCCTCCTCCTCCAGGCGGGCCAGGCGCGGGTAGATGGTGCCGGGGGAGGGCGAGTAGACACCGAGGAAACGGTCCTGGAGCAGCCGGATCACCTCGTAGCCGTGGCGCGGGCTCTCGTCCAGCAGCTTCAGCAGGTACAGCCGCAGGCGGCCGTGACCGAAGACAGGGCTCATTCCTTCTCCCCCTTGAGCAGCGCGACCTCGCCGGAGACCGTCGTCGCCGACAGCGAGGCCATGCCGCCACCGAGCCGTCCCGACATCGACTTCGCGCCGGGCCGACTCTCGTCGGACAGTTTCTCGAACGTGCTGACCGTCCGGCCGGAGGTGGACCGGATCGTCACGTCCGCCTCCACGTCCTCGGGCAGCCTGACCAGGATGTCACCCGAGACGCTGGTGAGCGTCACGTGACCCGTGGGCCGCAGCTCCAGGTCGGCCGTGATGCGCCCTGACACGCTGTTGGCGCGCAGCCGGCGCGGCACCCCGTGGGCGACGGTCAGGTCGCCGGAGACGCTGTTGAACGACAGGTCGCCGGACATGGCCCGGCTCTCGACGCTGCCGGAGACGGTGCCGGCGCTCACCTCACCGCTCACGCCGTCGAGCACGACGTCGCCGGAGACGCTCTTGACCGAGGTGAGGTTCTCGAACCCGGCGATCACCGCCGAGGCGTTGACCACGCCCGCCTTGACCTGGCAGTCCTTCGGCACGGTCAGCGTGGCGACGGTGCGCCGCAGCTTGTTGCGGATCAAGTTGAGCATGCCGTCCCAGGTGAGGTCCTTGTAGGCGACGGACAGCTCGCCGGCCTCCTCGTCGTACGTCACGATCAGTGGCGCACCGGCGATCTCGGTGATCTCCAGGACGGGCGGGCCGTCGCTGGCGAGCACGGCGAGCCGGCCCCCTACGATCCGCACGTCGAGCGCCTTCACCGGCCCGAACGTCAGCTGTCCCGGGTCGTCGATCGTCCACTGTTGCATGGTCCCCACCCTTCCTCGCGGCACGCTCTTCCCATGAGACACGATATGTCGCGTCTCACGGAATCTCAAGATGTATCGCGTTTAAGGGGCGGATGGACCCCGCCGTCACTCGTCCTCGTCGTCGAGGCGCGCCAGCCAGGTGGCCAGCCGCTCGATCGGGATCTCGAACTCGGGGTTGAGGTCCACGAACTCCCGCAGCCGCTCACCCAGCCAGAGGACGCTGACCTCCTCCTCGCCGCGCCTGTCGACGAGCTCCTCGATCCCCCGGTCGGTGAAGTACATCGTGCTCCGTTTCATCTTCGTGCTGCCGGGACAGCCCAACTTTAGTAAGCCCGCCGCCCCGCTCCGGCCGGTGCCCGGGAACGGGAAACCCCCGCCGGCGCGCGCCGGCGGGGGGTTGGGGTGAGGCCCAAGAGCCGAAGATCGGGGAGTGCATCTAGTGGAACACAGATCGGA